>JAQSXM010000082.1 GCA_029256645.1 Sporomusa sp.
CGCCACGGAAATACTTATAAACACTGCCAAAGATGTTGTGCCGCACGACTTCACCCCAAACCCGGTTGGAAAAATGGCTGCTGTATCTCAATAACGCCGCAGGCGAAGAAATGGAGGAAATTGCCATGAGCGAACCGATGATTAGAAAAGCGCTCACCTGTGAGCAAATATTCACCAAAAATGCCCAGGAGCGGCGGCGCTATGAACTGCGCGAAAAAGCCATTATGGAAGAGCAAACTCTTATTCACGGCGCCAAAGCGGAAGGCAAAATTGAGGGTGCGCGGGAGATGCTTCACACAATCATGGAGATGAAATTCGGCGACCAGGCTGTGGCACTATTTCCACTGGTGGCACACCTAAACAACCTAGACGCACTGGAGCGTCTCACCCGGCAATTTTTTTCAGTCAATACAGCCGAAGAAGCAAACGAGCTTCTCCAGAAGTCTGTTTAAGGTAAAAGTAAACCAGCATCCGGCAGGGATATCCCCGCTCAGGTGCTGGTTTTTTCGTTGGCTAGTCGAGTATTTTGTTATTCCCGTAGAGACAGCCTGGTTGGCGCTTTCGCTGGCGGCATTTCCTTCCTTGATGACCAGATTGGCATCGTTGGTCGCAGCGTCAACGAGAATCGGCCGCAGTTTCCCCGGCCCAGATGGTACGCATCAGGGCCGGGTACTCCTCCGTCAGGTGCCGCAGGATGATGTCCAGGCACCCTGTTCTACTGGGCCAAGCTCTACCAAGGCCAGCTGCAGTCCGGGCAAAACCATTTCCTCTTAAATAAGACCGTCACCATCAACGTACTCAATTTCAGTTGTCTGCCGGCCAAGGACATTATCATAATACCTTCCATATCCGTGGATATGATACCCACCAGGTCCTCAACGACGATCGGGAAATTCATTTTCTGGAATTGCCGAAGCTGCTGTGCCGCACAGCTGCACCCCAAACCCGGCTGGAAAAATGGCTGCTGTATCTGAGTAACGCTGAAGGCGAAGAAATGGAGGAGGTTGCTATGAGTGAGCCAATGATTCGCAAAGCACTCACCTGTGAACAGATATTCACCAAAAGCGCCCAGGAACGGCGGCGCTATGAACTGCGCGAAAGTTACAATCCTGGAAATGAAATTTGGCACACAAGCCACTACTCTATTCCCGTTCTTGGATACCATGACTGACCTGGACACGTGGGATCGTATTACCCGCAGCTGCTTACAGCCAATACCCCGTGGAAGCAAGCGCTAGCAAAATGAGCCCTGACAACAGGATTTTTTCCTGGCTGGTTGCATATTTTCCTGCCTATGGGTATAATATAAGAAAAGGACTGACGTGCTGATACACGCCAGCCCTACAGGCTGTCTAACCGGAAACGGTTAGCCCAGATGAAACGGTATTAAGAAATAACCGCCGTCCTTAGCTAGGGGCGGTTATTTCCTGTTTATGATCAAAACAACAAGTGTTGCAAATGCAATCATCAGATACATTGCCTCAAACATTGTGATCATCATACCACCCCCTTTCTACAAAGGGAATGGCTAACCGCTCCTAGACATCCTGTACGAATAGTATAGCATATTTTCCCAGGGTAAAAAAGAAAAGGGCGGTTTTTGTGTCCTGTTACACATAAACCGAAACGCCTACAGCACACTGATCCGCTGTAGGCGTTTCTATTATCCCGACTATTTACCCCGTCCGGTTTTCCGCATGGGCATTTTATTGTTTGTAGTTTTAGCCTTACTTGCCTTGGGGAATGGCTTATTATTTTCATTGGCCTTTTTCTTCTTTTCTTGTAGTAAAGCGAGTAAATCCACTTAGAACTCCTCCTTTGCCAGCATCAACGTATACCTCTATTTTACAACGCCATGTACCTATTAAGCAAGACTTGGTGCGTTCTTAACTAAATAGTCCGAAAGCCTACTTGTTTTGTTGTATATAGCCTGCCTTTAATCTTTGTAGCCTGGAGGGCATCCATCACCAGAGGGCCTTTGCCGTCCAGGATTTCTACATACGAGCAGGTCTCCTGAACATCAATTATCCCAATATCCCCGGCACTAACCCCGGCAATGGCAGTGATGGCTCCCAGGATATCTCCCGGTCTCATTTTGGTTTTTTTACCGGCATTGATACGAATTCTGGTAATCTCACTATTTAGCTTGTCACTGATATCCGGTTTGTACGCCGGCTTGGCCTTATTATTCTCAGAAATCAGATTGCCACGCTCAACCGCCGCCCCTGTGGGCTGTTCCAGCCTGGGTATTTTATATTGCACAAATTCCTCGAGTGCCGCTAAGGCCCTTCGTTCAGCCAGGGTGACAAAGGTAATTGCCGCGCCGGCATTTCCCGCCCGCCCTGTCCGGCCAATACGGTGCACATACCCCTCATTATCCAAGGGAAAATCATAATTGATCACCAGCGCGATCTCTGCCACATGAATCCCCCGTGCTGCCACATCAGTGGCAATCAGAAAGCGGAACTCGCCTCTTTTAAAGCCTTGAATGGCTGCTAACCGCTCCCTTTGCTCCATTCCGCCATGGAGGGTTCCACAGAGATAGCCTGCATGTTTTAGTTCCACCGCCACCAGTTCTACTTTTTCCCTGGTGTTACAAAACAAAATGCAGCTATCCGGCCGCTCAGTAACCACTATCTTTTTGACAAGCCTGAGTTTGTCGCTTTCTTCAACCTCATAGTAGCCCTGCTTAATTTTTTCTGTAGCCGGGCTTACCGGCTCAACCGCCAGCCTCACCGGATCTATCATGTATCTGCTGCATATCGCCTGGATTTGATCAGGCATTGTTGCGGAAAATACCAGAGTAACCCTGTCCCCGGGCAGCTTTGCGATAATTGCTTCAACCTGTTCAATAAAGCCCATATCCAGCATTTTGTCGGCTTCATCAATAATCAGATACTTGATTTCGGCCAGGTTGATACTACCACTGACAATATGATCAAATGTTCTGCCCGGCGTACCGACAATAACATGCACCCTTTGGCTTAACTCTCTTCTTTGTATCGCCATCGGCTGCCTGCCGTAAATAGCAGCACACCTTATTTTCTTAAACCGCCCGATATTAGCAATATCCTGTTTTACCTGTACCGCCAATTCCCGGGTTGGTGTAAGCACTAAGGCCTGTGGGCTCCTTTGCTCTATTGCGATCTTTTCGCAAACCGGGATGGCAAAAGCAGCCGTCTTGCCACTGCCGGTCTGTGACTGCACAATAATATCCTGATCTGCAAAAACCAGGGGTATCACTTGTGTCTGAACCTCGGTCAGTGTTTCATAGCCTAAGGTTACCAATGCCTTTTTTATTTCTTTACTAAATCCGTCTATGATCTTCAACCCTCATTCTCACAGATTAAATGCACTGCATTCTTTTATTTTGTGCCTGTCCGGAATATCTTAACCATCTACTGCATTAACCAAAATTGTTTTACTGCCGCGTCAATGCGGTTAACACTATTTGTGCGTATAGCGCCTTGCCATTCCCGCGGGAAGAGCCGCTTGTAGCGGGCTTGCGAAAACCGTTCATCAATAAGCAGAACCAGCCCCCGGTCCTGCTCGGTACGGATTACCCGCCCCGCGGCCTGCAAAACCTTGTTCATCCCCGGATAGACATAGGCGTACTCAAACCCCTGGCGGCTATTCTTATCAAACCACTGCCTGATAATCTCCCGCTCCAGGCAAACCTTAGGCAACCCCACGCCAACGACAATGGCACCCACAAGCCGCTCACCAATTAGATCAATGCCCTCACCGAATACGCCGCCAAGGACGGCGAAACCGACAAGCGTATCAACGTTGCCACAGGAGAATTGCTTCAGGAATTCATCCCGTTCTGCTTCAGTCATCTCGCCGGTTTGGCGAATTACCCTTGTTAACGGGTTTGCCAAGGAGAAACGCCGGTACACCTCCTCCATATACCGGTAGGATGGCAGGAATACCAGGTAGTTGCCGGCTCTGGCCCTGATTGCAGCTGTTATGCTTTCGACAATCGCTTCATAGGTCTTTTCCCGTGTCTTATAGGTGGTACTGATATTATCGGCGATAAGAAGGCCCAGATTCTCAGGGGAAAAGGGCGTGGGTACTGCAAGTTTACCATCCCCTTCCTCACCCCCCAGTACCTCGGAAAAGTAATCAAGCGGGGTCAGTGTTGCGGAAAAGAAGATGGTCGCCCGCCCCCGCTGTGCAGCCTGCCGCAATAACTCCGCCGGGTTGACACAAAACAGCTTAAGTTTTACATCATTATCGATTTTCTCGACATATGTTACATACCGTTCATCATAGGTCTCAGCAGTTCGCAGGAAAGCATTCACCTTGAAATAAATATCCAGGAGCTCTTCACGAAAGTCTGCCGGTTCATTTTTTGCCAGCCATTTTTCGGCTACCTCCATAAACCTTCTCAACATAGGAAGTATATCGGTGAACGGCTGTTCTCTCACACAATAGTCCGCTTCTCCCACTGCCGACTTTTCGCTGCATAGCTTGCCAGTCTTCAGCAGAAAGGTGTTTATCTTGCCGGCCGCTTTAGCAAGCGGGGGGAGCTTATTGCTAAGCGTTTTCTTTACCGCCAGAAAGCTCTGCTTGGTTAACTCGGCCGAAAACATCTCCCGGGCCCGGTCAACAAGATTATGGGCCTCATCAACCAGGAAGCAATATTGTCCAATATTCTCAGAAAAGAAGCGTTTCAGATAGACCCGGGGGTCAAATACATAATTATAGTCACAGATGACCGCGTCAGCCCAAAACGCTAGATCGAGCGACAACTCGAAAGGACAAACCCGGTGTTTCCGGGCATAGTCTTCAATAACCTCACGGGTAAAGGACTCCACCTGCCAGCAGTCATTCAGCGCCAGGTTAACCCGGTCGTAATACCCCGCGGCATAGGGACATTCCTCCGGGGTACAGGCTGCCTCCGGCATAAAACAGGTTTTGTCCTTGGCGGTAAGTGTCAGCGTTTTACAGTGCAAACCGGCCTGCCGCAACCGGTCAAAGGCTTCTTCGGCTAACTGCCTGGTTACTGTTTTAGCCGTGAGGAAAAACAGTTTTTCCACCTGTCCCAGCCCCAGGGCTTTTACAGCCGGAAATATGGTTGCCATTGTTTTGCCGGTGCCTGTCGGGGCCTGAGCAAAGAGTTTAAGCCCCCTGCTAAGCGTCTTATATACGGCAACAGACAGCTGCCGCTGACCCTGGCGAAATGCTGAAAACGGAAATTGCAGCAGCTCGGCAGAGGCATCCCGTACTGCCGCCCACTCCCCAAGCCGTTTAGCCCACAAAGCAAATTCACTTACCAGCGACTCAAAAAAAACAGCTAGCTCGGAAACAGAACAGTCTTGTTTAAACAGCTTGGTTTCCAAGGTATTGACCTGGCAGTACGTAATCTGGACGCCGATCTGATCCAGGCCATGCTGGGCGGCATAGATATAGGCATAGCATTTAGCCTGCGCCCAATGCAGGTTGTAGCCTGTTTCAATGGTTTCCAGGTCTTGCGTAACTGACTTAATCTCATCAATAGTTATTTGCTCCAGGCCTGTTTCCGCTTTTGTTGTGATGATGCCATCGGCCCGCCCACTGATCTGTAAGACCACATCAGGCCGCTCAACTACGATAGCCAGGCTTACCTCCGACTGATACTCCGAGCCTTGGGCCTGTTGAAGCTTACGATGAATCTTACTCCCGTCAACTAAACGCGAACTCCCGGTAAAGGTTGCGGTCAAGTCTCCTGACCGGAGCACAAACTCAACTAAATTTCGCACCGAAGTCTTGATCACTTTATTTGCAGACATAAATTATTACCCTCTTGGTCTCAGCATTTTTTCAGTACAAATCAATCAAAAGCACGCTATCAGCAGTCATAGTTGACGTCCCCGGGTAATTGTTGTAAGTTAAGGGTAAACCCATTACAGAAAGGCAGGCTTTGTCATGACACAGATACATTGGGGTATTCTGGCAACAGGTACAATCGCCAAAAAGTTTGCAGACACGCTTTCCCAGCTGACCGACTGTGGCACAATGCTGGCAGTCGCTTCACGCAGCTCCGCAAGTGCAGATTTGTTTGCTGCTGAGTATAACATACCTAAAGCCTATGGAACTTATCAGGATCTGGTCCGTGATCCTGAGATTGATGTTATCTATATTGCCTCCCCGCATTCAATGCACTATGCACATGCCCGGCTTTGTTTGGAGAATGGCAAAAATGTTCTATGTGAAAAGTCATTTACGGTTAATGCTGCCCAAGCCGCGGCCCTTACGCAGCTGGCCAAAGAGAAAAATCTTTTTATTATGGAGGCCTTTTGGACGAAGTTCCTCCCTGCTTATCAATTACTTAATAAGACCATTGCTGACGGTGCAATTGGTGAGCTGACACACTTCAGGGCGCAATATGGATTTGCCCCAATTGGGGCGAGGTACATAAGAAAACTTGATCCGGCACTTGCGGGCGGTGCTTTGCTGGATATTGGCGTCTATGCGATCGGCGTTGCCGCCATGCTGCTGGGTTACCAGCCTAAACAGCTCTATTCAAGTGCAATCATTGGTGAATATGGTACAGATACATTCAACAGTATCATGCTGGAATATGAAAACAATGTAACAGCCCACTTAATCACAACAATCGGTTCTCCGATTGATGCTCACGCCGTACTTTTTGGTACAGCAGGCCATATTATACTGCCAGGCTTTTCGGCCTTACAAGGGTTTACCGTCGAAAAGAGTGACGGCACCCGCTACACGGTAGAGTCCCCTTTTGAGATTAATGGGTTTGAGTATCAAATAAGAGAAACCGTAGCATGTTTGCGAGCCAAGAAATTAGAAAGCACGATAATGTCCCATCAGGATACCTTAGCCGTAATGCGCTTGATGGATAAAGCACGCTCAGATTGGAGGCTGGTATTCCCGTGTGAGGGAACCCCAGCTTAAGCCTGATCCCAATTGGCATGGCATCCTTTATATATTCGCACCCGCCTGTTGTAAGTCCTGTGTCAAATAGGCAGGGCCTGTATTAGAAAAGGATTCCGTGTGCTCCGGAATCCTTTTCTAGCTAAAGAACCTTATCCTAAGTTGTCACATTGTCAGTTGAACAGTTAAGTGTTGCCAGAACTTCTGCCAGCCTCCTGGCAAAGCTCCTTGGCTCCGTTATAGATTCCACATGCACATAGATTAAATGAGGATCATCTAAAATCCAGTGATTATGAACCGCAGACACGATAATGCCTCTATTTAACAGTTGTAAGACGAAATCCGGTACTTCATCCTGCAGAAGAACTAAATCTCCAGTCGTTAATGCCCGGCCATTAGTTCTTTCGAATGTAACAGAATGGATTGAGGCTGCTTTTGAGGGTACCCCATTGATTGTTACACTTAGATCAGTCCTGGGTATTTCAACCGTACATATCCCATTTTGGGTTTGCCCGCTGCCACCAAGGATATCGGCTAATTCGGCACATAGATCGGCAGGGATTGGCATACTTCCACCTCCTTGTATTACATAATATGATATTGATTGATAATAGTTCCGTAAGAACTCAAAGCCTTTATCTATTTCATTACTACAAAATAAAAAATACCCTTAACTCTTTGCCAACATAAAGGGCATGAGTTAAGGGTATTTAATTTTTTACAGCTTTTCGTTAGAGGTAATCTGTACCGACAGTTCGCCTTTCGCGGTCCGCTTAATAACGCCTTTCTTACCTGCACCATCATCAACAGTAATGGACTGCAGACTATGTGCCATCAGAAAATTAAGTACGTCCTGCTTGATGAAGGCTTCCCAGTTTAGTTTCTTCGTGTCAGCATCATTTTGATCGAGAATGTCTTGAGCCACTAAAATACCCTCCCTAATTCAGTAAATGTAACAAGTAGGCAAAAATACAATTGCAACAGCATTTATACTCTGCCCTTTGAATTATACTCAACATTTGCCTGATTGCACAGGGAGTAATTGGCAGCGCTTTATATACATCTAATTTTTCAGTTTAAAACTACCACAAGCGGTATGGGTGTAGTATTCTGCATTTCCGCCACTTACCTGGATGTTGTCTAACGTACATAGCCGGTTATTATGATAAGTACATGTCTCAACCGTACACTTAAGGGCGTCACATGAGCCTGAGCTCAACACATTGTTGGTAAGCTCAGAATACAGAAGATTGTTCAAATAAGAGCCACAACAAGTAGAACGGCCTGATTGAGCAGAACTGCCAACTATATCAACGCAATTTGCATAACATACAGAAGATTTATTGTGTGAACAGCTACTGACTTCGCAATTAATTTTAGCCATTTTTATTCCTCCCTTTTTATTTAAAATATCTATCCAGCAAGCCTTTAAAGGCACAGCCATGCCTGGCTTCATCTTTACACATCTCATGAACAGTATCATGGATAGCATCAAAGTTGTGTTGCTTGGCTAACGTGGCCAGCTTCTTTTTACCATCACATGCACCATACTCAGCCTCTACTCTTGCACTTAGATTCGCCTTCGTATCTGCTACCACCACCTCGCCGAGGATCTCGGCAAACTTAGCGGCGTGCTCGGCTTCCTCATAGGCAATTCGCTTATATGCTTCAGCCACTTCAGGATATCCTTGCCTGTCTGCCTGGCGGGACATGGCCAGATACATTCCCACCTCAGTACATTCTCCCGTAAAATTAGCCCGTAATGCATCTAACATTTCTGTGGGAATGCCTTTGGCAATACCAATGTGATGTTCATCTGCCCACGATAATTCTCCGGTCATCTCCTTAAATTTATCCTTGCTGGCCTTACAAACAGGGCATAAATCAGGAGCTGATTCCCCTTCATGAACGTAGCCGCAGACGGTGCAAACAAATTTTTTCATCCGTGTTCCTCCTGCTGTTTTTAATAAAACATGACTGTTTACAAGATAGTGTTAGACTTTTTTTTATATTTAATACCGGTTACCAGATCAGTCCTTTATTGATAAAACAAAAGAGTTTTACCTCATATACCAAGGTAAAACTCTTAGAAATCCTGAAAATACCTTTTAAAAATTCCCATCACCACAAACAGTACAGGAACTTTTTCATTCGCACTTCTTGTTTACTTCCCCCGCTGCCGGTAAGCGGTTATCGACTGCCCACCCATCCCCCAGTTATCAACATCGACTTCATCAATAACAACTGAATCCTTGCTGCCCAAGTGCAATATGTAAACAGAACTTTTCAGAAAGGTAATTACTGGATATTTCCTCTGCCTTCAGGGACGTATCCTGCTGTAACCAACCGTCTAGCAACAGAAATATCATCACTAGCTGTGTTACTATCGGACATACTATAACTAATATGATTATCAACCTAAATTCAGGACATGTAAGGCCAATCCTCCCCTGCTCACTAGGTGATCACTAGTATATACCTTAATAATATTGGAGGCAAACTAATGAGCTTACTTGGTATTACTAAAGGAACCGGGCTTGAAAAGCAAATTGATCAATACTTAGAGGCTGAATCCCGTGGCGTAGCAATGTATTACGGGCTATCCAGACTAGCAACAGAAGAAGGGCTTGATGAGGTTGCCGCTTCATTGCTCACACTGGCTGGCGATGAAGCCCGTCATGCAGGGTTATATGCTGTTCTTAATGGCCATGTACCCCAGGATATTTTTGCCACACTCAAAAAAGTGGCCCAATTAGAAAGCGACGGAGTAAGCAAAATAAGAACCTTCGCTCAGCAAGTGCGCTCCCTGGGGCTTGATGCCGCCGCCTGTGAAATTGAAGCTGCTGCTGATGATGAAGGGCGTCATGGTCAAATATTAGATGAACTTGTGAGAAAACATAGCGAATCCCACCAGTATCTGCCCCCTTTTCACAAGCTGCCAAAAAAATAATTTATTAGTTATGACACGGCCCCAGACTCTTGTCTGGGGCCGTGTCATAACTAATGATAAACCACTATCCAATATTGTACCAACGATTGTTAGAAACTATCGTATCCATACATAATAGATATTATTTATTTGTCTTTATCCAGCTTATAGTATGAATATAACAAGTAGCTGTTATTAACTATCCACCAATTGTACTTGGATTACAGTATAGTACCTTGCTAAAATTCCTTAATGGCATTGGCAAGACTACTAGTTGCGATAGCTACTATCAAGAGAGGAAGATATTCTTATGGCAGAACAACCAACAGCAAAGCATATTGTAATCATCGGGGCCGGTTTTGGCGGAATTCGGGCAGTTCGTGCTTTAAGTAAAGCAGATGTCCGGATAACCCTAATCGACAAGCATAATTATCACTTGTTTCAGCCGTTATTATATCAAGTATCAACTGCCACATTATCCATTGATGATATTGCCTACCCAGTAAGAGCTATGATAAAGAATCAAAGAAATGTTCTTTTCCGGATGGGCGAGGTAAACACCATTGATTTTGAGCGAAAATCGGTGATACTGGATACCGCGGAGGTAGATTATGACTATCTGGTGGTAGCTACAGGCGGCGTTACAAACTACTTCGGGATTACATCTGTGGAAAAGAATAGTTTTGGCATGAAAAACCTGGATGAATCAGTAACCATCCGCAACCACATCCTCCATCAATTTGAATTAGCTTCCTATGAAAAAGATATGGACAAACGCCGGGCACTCTT
>JAQSXM010000083.1 GCA_029256645.1 Sporomusa sp.
AGATGGCAGCGGTGTTACTTTTATTGGATTATTGGGTGAAGTAGTGGTAGCTTTACCGCCACCGAAAATATTCAATATCGGGCCAAGAATTTTATCAAATAATAAGCTAAACAGCTTGTCAAATGCATTTGCTCCCCCATCAGTTGAGGGGACACTCGAAGCTGCTAAAGTGCCAATTACATTGTCTATAGTTGCAGCATGGCTTACTTGCACTGGGCCTAGTATATTAATAACCAGCATAAGAAGCAGCAGAATTGTCAATTTTTTTTTGTTATACACAGCAAACCTCCTATGTCGATATTTTTACTATTTGCGGAACTTGTCCCGCAGTACCGGCCAGGATGCCGGATCCTCTTCGCCAAGTTTCCACATGGCGGCACCAGCAATATCATACTTGGTAAGCAGCGCCAGCTTGTACTTCAAACTCTCGCTATTTTCAAACCAAACTGTATGAGCGGTACCATCAGCTGCGGTATAGCTAAAATGTGGAGATTTAGAGGCTTCATCCCATTGCACTTCTTTACCATAACGTTGAGCCAGATCCATAATCGCCGGGAACTCTAACGACTGAACACCTTGAGATGACCAGTCATACCCATATGCCGCGAGACCAAGAAAAAGTTTGTTTTTAGGAATAAACTTCAATGCATATTTTAGGTTATTTTCTACCCAGCCAATATCTGCAATTGCGCCTGGGCCGCTCCATGTGCCGTGGTTATCATAGGTCATAATCATAATTTTATCGGCATACTTGCTAAGTTCTGCATAGTCGTAAGCAGCGGCCACATCATTGTTTTCATCCTGTTTCGGGAAAACATCAAGTGACACGATATATCCCTGAGGTTTTAGGCGGGCATACAGCTCGCGCATAAACGCGGTCAGGTTATCGCGGTCTTCGGCAGGCACCATTTCAAAGTCGATGTTAATGCCATCAAGATCATATTTCTTAATATAAGCCTCAAAGTTTTGAATTGCTTTAGCTCTAAGTTCCGGATTTGATAATACAGTATGAACTGGCAGGGTATCGCCATCTTGTTTGGCGTTATTCACCAAAAGCAGTACTGTTATATTTTTCTGATGGGCACTTTGAACCACCGCGGAGTGATCATTGCCACCACGGTCGGTAACTGTGCCGTCAGCCTGCATTGTAGCCCAAAATGGTGCAATTGTTTTAATTGCATCAGCATTCTTCAGCATAGAATTATAAGAAGAGGTATCTGCTCCCCACCATTCAGCATAAAAGCCTACCAATTCTTTCGGTGCAGCATTCATTAAACCACTGGCCGGACTGTCTTTTCCGGTCTCATCGGCAGGAGTGCTAAAGGCATTCCCCAGAAACTTGCCCATGAACAACCCCAGCAAAATATCTACCATACCTTTACCGGTGCTCATACCAGTGGCATCACCAGATTCACTAGGGCTACTGGGTTGTCCTAACAGATCAGATAATGAAAAAGCATACACCGGCGTAATAGGCAGCATGAAAGTTATCATGAAAACCAGTATTACTAACCAGGATGTTAAATTTTTATACTTGCTCATAGATCAACCTCCATTCCAGCAGCTGAGCGTGATAATTACATGCTAGCTTTTATGTAAACACTATACTATCACATTTACTTGATTTATGCAATAAAAAAAGCAGGTTTTAGCCTGCCTGTTTTTGTTATTTAAGCATATCAGATACCGTAGTAATCGTATATCCCCGTTTTTTAATTTCAGCGATAAGATCAGGCAGAGCCTGCGCAGTAGGCGCCGTTGGATGCATTAAGATAATAGCCCCATTATGGAGTTTTTTCAGCACCCGTTCTTTAAGAACCTCAGGCGGCGGCCGTTTCCAATCAACAGTATCAATACTCCACATAATAGTAGTATAATTTAGCTCCTGCGCAGCCAGAAGCACTGTGTTATTGTATTCACCGTATGGCGGCGCATATAGGTTAGTTTTTATTCCCGTAATATTTGTTACAAGTTCTTCCGCCTTTATAATCTGTTCTTTATTTTTTTCTTTGCTCAAATTATTGGGATGAGGGTGACTATAGGTATGGTTGCCCAATTCGTGTCCTCGATTAGCGATATCTTTAAGTACCTCCGGATACCGATTAGCCCAGCTTCCTCCAATAAAAAAAGTAATATGAATATTATTCTCATCAAGAGTTTTGAGCATAGCAGGAAGATATTCCTCACCCCAGAAGACGTTGCAGGCCAACGCTACCTGGGGCTGAGATAAATTGCCCTGAAAAATAGGTGGCGGTACTGACGGAAGCTCATTAGTAGCTACCAGCGGCTGGAGATTACCTGATAACATAGCCACTGTCATAAAAACACCAATAGCAAAATACACGTACCAATAGCGAATTTTTCCTACTACTAATATTTTACACTGCATATTAATCAACTCCTGCCAGCTACTTACATGTACAGTGTATTAGAGTTAGCAGTTATTTATGAGCAAAATAAAAAAGACTTGGCTTCAGCCAAGTCCCCTGGATGTTTATTATTGTTCTGTTCCCTCAGGATTAGTTTCGCGTGGTTCTGCTTTTAGCAGTTCCTTCCTTGACAGGTTAATGCGGCCTTGGCGGTCAATTTCAGTTACTTTAACCATAATTTCATCGCCTACTTTAACAACATCTTCCACTTTGGCAACACGTTCACGTGCCAGTTGGGAAATGTGTACAAGCCCTTCTTTTCCTGGAAGAATTTCAACAAATGCGCCAAAATTCATTAAGCGAGTGACCTTGCCAGTATATGTAGTGCCAACTTCCACACTGCGCACCAACGTTTCGATAATACGTACGGCTTTTTGACCAGCCGCAACATCAACAGCGGCAATAAATACCTTACCATCATCCTCAATGTCAATGGTAACACCGGTTTCTTCAATAATCTTTTTAATTGTTTTACCACCTGGCCCAATAACATCCCGAATTTTATCCGGATCAATTTCCATGGTAATAATTCGTGGTGCAAAAGGTGATAATTCTTTTCTAGGCTCGGTGATAACCTCAAGCATCTTGCCCATAATATGCATACGACCACGCTTAGCCTGAGCCAATGCATCTACAAAAATCTCTTTGGTGATGCCAGAAATTTTCATGTCCATCTGCATCGCAGTCACGCCTTGAGCAGTACCAGCAACCTTAAAGTCCATATCGCCAAGCGCATCTTCCATGCCTTGAATGTCAGTCAGGATTGTATGATGATCACCATCTTTGACCAAACCCATAGCAACGCCCGCTACCGGTGATTTAATCGGTACACCTGCATCCATAAGGGATAATGTGCTGCCACAAACGCTGCCCATAGAGGTTGAACCATTGGACTCAATTACTTCTGATACTAAACGAATAGTGTACGGGAACTCAATTTCTGAAGGAATGACAGCCAAAAGCGCGCGCTCAGCTAAAGCCCCATGGCCTATTTCACGGCGGCCTGGTCCACGTGAAGGTCTGGTCTCGCCTACGCTATACGACGGGAAGTTGTAATGATGCATGTACCGTTTTGATTCCTCAACACCAAGACCATCAAGAATCTGCTCATCCCCGATAGCACCGAGAGTAGTAATAGTAAAAACTTGAGTTTGACCGCGAGTAAACAAGCCTGAACCATGAGTCCGTGCCAAAAGGCCTACCTCACAAGTAATTGGTCTTACTTCGTCAATCTTACGGCCATCAGGGCGAATCTTATCTACAGTAATCATTTTGCGAACAATCTCTTTGAGTATCTTTTGAAACATGTAATTGATATCTTTTTCTTTATCAGGATATATTGAAAGGAAATGCGTAATAGCAGCACTCTTAACCTGTTTAATATTCTCTTCACGCTGAAGCTTGTCTGAATTGGCTACAGCGACTTTTAAGTCAGCGGTTATATGGCCTCGCATAGCTACATCAATTTCGGTTGGAACCTCGTATAGTGGTTTCTCTTTCTTGGGTTTGCCAATTTTTGCAATAATATCCTCTTGAAAAGCAACAATTTCTTTAATTGCCGCATGACCAAATAAAATAGCTTCAAGCATGGTCTCTTCCGATAACTCGTTGGCTCCTGCTTCAACCATCAAAATGGCATCTTTGGTGCCTGCCACTACTAAGTTAAGATCACTTTTCTCTTGCTGCGCTACAGTAGGGTTCAAAACAAGCTGATTATCCAGTAACCCAACCCGCACGCCGCCGATAGGCCCATTAAAAACAATGTCGGAAACACCCAGGGCGCAAGATGCACCAATCATGGCCGCAATATCAGGGGGATTATCCTGATCTACTGACATTACCGTGGCTACGACATGGACATCGTTACGCAGGCCATCAGCAAATAGCGGCCGAATAGGCCGATCGATTAAGCGACCAGCTAAAATAGCGGCTTCACTCGGGCGTCCTTCCCGTTTGATAAAGCCACCAGGAATTTTACCTACTGAATATAAACGCTCTTCATAATCAACTGTTAAGGGAAAAAAGTCAATGCCTTGCCGAGGCTCAGCCGACTGGGTTGCAGCTACCAATACAGCAGTATCACCATATCGCACCAGTACAGCCCCGCTAGCTTGCTTGGCCATTTTACCTGATTCAATGACCAGGGTTCGGCCACCTAATTCCATTTGGAATTTTTCCATATTTTGTTTTCCTCCTCTGATAAACCCCTTTTCTTTTAGCAAAGATTAACTGTTCGACATTTTTCTTATTATTCCCTTTTTTATTTTTCTTTAACCTGGAAAATAAATAAAAAAAAGCGGATAAACCGCTTTTTTATTATTTTCTCAGGTTAAGTTTTTCCAAGATTGTACGATACCGTTCAATCTCGCTTTCACGCAGATAGTTCAAGAGACCTCTGCGTTGACCAACCATTTTCAATAGACCACGACGGGAATGATGGTCTTTTTTGTGTTCTCTTAAATGTTCAGTCAGATAATTTATCCGTTCAGTAAGAATAGCAATCTGTACTTCAGGAGATCCGGTGTCATTTAAGTGTACACGATATTTTTCAATCAGTTTTTGTTTGTTTTCAGGTGTCAACACGATGGTTCACCTCCTTTTGTTACTTATCCCCATTAGCCAAGACATCGCCGGAGACTCGACTATCCTCGCTATGGTTAAGATAGTGATCAAATCACTAAAATATATTTTACCATAAAAGCTATGATCTGTAAACCTTGTTAACTTACAAAATATTTTTTTCGAGCAAATTCAATATCAGCCGTCATTTGCTGTTTGAGTTGCTTAACACAAGTAAACGCAATCTCGCCCCGAATTCGCTCAATAAACTGTACTTTTAATTGCTGTCCGTAAATAATGCGGTCAAAATTAAGGATATGCACCTCTATACGACGAGTTTGCCTGGTAAAAGTAGGGTTATTACCAATATTAGCAACACCATTAAACTTTCCACCCTGTTCGTCGTTTACATAAACAGCATAAACACCATCAGCAGGTACTAAGAGGCCTTCTGGAATAGCTAAATTTGCTGTAGGGAAACCTAATTTCCGCCCTCGCTGATCACCCTCAATAATTTTTCCAGTTATAGTCGCTGGCCGCCCAAGCAAATTTGCCGCCTGCTTGACAGCACCATCAGCAACTAATTGCCTGATGATAGTACTGCTGACAATCACACCATCCACATCCACCATACCGACTACATCGACAGTAAAGCCGTGTTTAGAGCCAAAAGTTGTCAGCAAAGCTGGCGTACCAGCACCACGGTGTCCATAGGTAAAATTTGCCCCTACGATGACATGCCTCAGGTTAATATTATTTACTAATTTTTCCAGAAATCTTTGCGGAGTGAGCCGTAAGAGTTCTGCAGTAAAAGGAACATTAAACAACATGTCCACACCCAAGCCTGCAATAAGATCAACTTTTTCCTGATTAGTCACAATGAGCGGCGGGCAGCGGGCAGCATCAATCACGTTAAGAGGATGATTGCTAAAAGTAAAGACCGCACTGGAGCAATTCTTGCTTTTAGCCTGTTCGACAGCGCGCGCGATGATTGCCTGATGCCCAATATGAATTCCATCAAAAGTTCCTAAAGCGATATAGACAGGAGGATGATGACGTACGTTTTCTATCCGGGTAAAGACTTTCATACTATTCTGTTCTCCTCATTGATGCCGATATAAGAAGCCGGACCGTTACCGATCCGGACTTAAAATTTTTACTGGAGTCAGTGTTGTATGATCTTCACTCTGACATATTTCCCGACCGATTCCGATGAAATTCTTCTGGTAATCGTACATTTTTACTAAATCAGCACCGCTTCTCATGCAACAGATGCTTCGCCCATTCTTTACTGCTTGAGATTCTTGCTCTGATAAAAGTATAGCCGGTATATGAGTAAGAACCTTGTCAGCATTTTGAATAGCCTGTTCCTTATTAGCGGCAATTTCTTCAAGTGTTACAGTCTGTTCTAAGCAGAAACTCCCTACCCGAGTTCTGACCAGAAAACTCATTACTGCCAGGCAGTTTAACCTGTGGCCAATATCAGCACAAAGTGTGCGTATATACGTTCCCTTAGAACAAGTTACATCAAAAACAATACCAGTTTCGGATTCTGTCACAAGCGAGAGATCGTCAATTATAATTTTACGTGCTTTTCGCTCAACAACTTGGCCTGCACGGGCCAGTTCATATAACTTTTTTCCGCCAATTTTGATAGCGGAATACATGGGCGGGATTTGCTCGGTTTCACCAATAAATGAAGCTAACGCTTCCTTTATTTGGTTAGAATTTGGCCTGGTGTACGGTTGACTATTAATAACCTGCCCCGTATCATCCCCAGTATCTGTTGCAAAACCGAAAGTAAGCTCAGCCCGGTAACTTTTATCTGCATCAGCCAGGTATTCAACCAGCCTGGTGGCATTGCCGATGAATACCGGCAAAACTCCAGCTGCTGCCGGATCCAAAGTACCGGCATGGCCAACACGCTTTATGTTATATAGCCGCCGGACAAACGCAACCACATCATGGGATGTCATCCCTGGGGGTTTAAGAACATTAATTAAACCACTCTGCATCATTCAATCCTAAACCCTTTAGCCAACTGTTTTTTCGCTGCCTCTATGATTAGCCTTTTCGCCTTATTAAGCGGCTCTGATACAGTACATCCGGCTGCCCGGGCATGACCGCCGCCGCCAAACATCAGTGCGATCTTACTAACATCGACCGTTTTGGAACGCAAACTCACTCTTATACTATTATCCGTTTCCTTAAACATGATGGCAATTTCAACACCTTCAATGTTCCGTGGATAATTAATAAATCCTTCAGTGTCATCCCTGAGATTAGTCAATATTTCTTGTCTCAAGGTTAATGCCGCGATCTGTCCACCTTGACAATCGACCATCTCCAATGTTTCAAGGACTTTAGGCAGTACTTCGATAACAGCCAACGGTTTAGTATCAAGGTGTTCCGAAATAATATGGGGCTTGGCACCCAAAGCAACCAATTCAGAGGCAAATTTAAGCGTTTCTGTGGAGGTATTGGCAAACCGGAAAAAACCGCAGTCAGTCGCTATTGCTGTAAACAACGCGGTAGCCATACTAGCTGTAATACTCGCATCCACCTCTTTAAGCAGCTTTAAGATTATTTCTCCAGTTGCCGCTGCTTGACTATCCACATACCAATAGTCAGCAAACTTAAGGTTGGAGATGTGATGGTCCAGATTTAGTATAGGTGCTTTTACAGCATTACGAACCCTGCCGATTCGCTCCAAATCGCTGGCATCAAGTACTACCAGCAAATCCGCTTCAATCTCCAAGCTATCTGGCTTCTCAATTTTTTCCCAGTCAGAAAGAAATTTAAAGGTTCGGGGGATTTCATCATCAAGCAGCATCTTAACCTGTTTTCCTTGGGCTGAGAGGTATGCATTCAGCGCAAGCAGTGATCCCAATGCGTCACCGTCAGGGTGGATGTGAGCAGTAAGTATAATATTATTGGCCTCGCTTAACAGCTTAGCACTGTGGGCAATAGATACTTCCACTGTTACTGATTGCCTTCTTCCTGCTTAATTTTTAGGATGAGTTCCTGAATTCGCGCACTATATTCCAGTGTTTCATCAAGATGCAGCGACAATTCGGGAGCAAATCTCATTCGGATGCGTTTACCGATTTCGGCCCGCATATAACCTAATGATTTCGTAAGTCCGGACCAGGTCTCGGCTTTTTGGTCGTCGCTGCCCATAAGGCTAATATATACCTTAGCACTGCGTAAATCACCCGTAGCTTCCACTCTGGTAACGGTTACGAAACCAATACGAGGATCTTTAAGTTCAGTCAAAATCATTTTACTAATCTCTTGTTTGATAAATTCCTGAACTTTTTCTACCCGCAATTGTCCCATAGTAATTCCTCCGCTAAATAAACATACGATTAACCCCGTGGGGTAACTTCTTCCATGGTAAAGGCTTCAATAATATCGCCTTCTTTAACATCGCGGAACTTTTCAATAGTTACGCCACATTCATAGTTCTGAGCAACCTCTTTAACATCATCTTTAAAACGGCGCAGTGATTCCAGCTTTCCTTCATGGACAACAATACCATTTCGAATAAGCCGTACTTGGGAGGTACTGGTTATTTTTCCTTCAAGTACATACGATCCAGCAACAACCGCTTTAGGAACAGAGATTACCTGACGTACCTCTGCACGTCCTAAAATAACTTCTTTAAACTCGGGCGCCAACATACCGGTAATTGCAGCTTCTACATCGTTAATGGCATCGTAGATAACCCGGTAGAGTCTAATGTCAATCTTCTCACTGTCTGCAGCCTTGCGGGCATTACCGTCAGGACGAACATTGAAACCGATGATAAGCGCATTTGAAGCAGCAGCTAACATAACATCAGATTCGTTGATGGCACCTACACCTGCATGGACAATATTAACTCTAACTTCTTTATTTTTAATGTTAAGCAGAGACTGGCGGAGAGCCTCAATAGAACCTTGAACATCTGCCTTAACAACGATATTAAGGTCCTTTAAACTCCCTTCCTGAATTTGCTTGAATAAATCATCTAAAGAGACTTTTTGTGATTGCTTGATTTCTTCAGTACGTTTTTTGGCAATACGTTTTTCAGCCACAGCTCTAGCTGTCCGTTCATCAACAGCTACCAGCGTATCGCCTGCCTGCGGTACATCTGCCAAACCAAGTACTTCTACAGGTGTGGCCGGTTCGGCCTTTTTCACTTTCTCGCCTCGGTCATTCACCATTGCCCGAACTTTACCATAAGCTGTTCCAGCAATAATCGTATCACCAATTCTCAGCGTACCTTTTTGTACCAGGACAGTTGATACAGGCCCCCGGCCTTTATCAAGCTTAGCTTCAATAATTGTTCCATAAGCAAGACGATTGGGGTTTGCTTTAAGGTCAAGCATCTCAGCCACTAATAAAATCATTTCCAGCAGTTCGCTAATACCTGTTTTCTGATGGGCAGACACCGGCGCCATAATCGTATCGCCACCCCAATCTTCAGGTATTAACTGGTGCTCAGCTAACTGCTGCTTAACTCGGTCCGGATTTGCGCCTGGACGGTCCATTTTATTAATTGCAACAATAATTGGTACTTTTGCCGATTTGGCGTGATTAATAGCTTCTATAGTCTGAGGCATAACACCGTCATCGGCAGCGACTACCAGAATAGCAATATCAGTCACTTGTGCGCCGCGGGCACGCATGGCAGTAAAAGCCTCATGCCCTGGTGTATCCAGAAAGACAATTTTTTTGCCTTGACAGATTACTTGATAAGCACCGATATGTTGGGTAATACCGCCGGCTTCCTGGGACGTAACATGAGTTTGCCTGATAGAATCTAAGAGTGAGGTTTTGCCATGGTCAACATGCCCCATAACAGTTACAACTGGTGGGCGATATACCAAGTCTTTCTCATCATCTTCAATTTCAGGAATTTCTGTCGGATCTTCTTCAGGCGGAATCGCTTCTACTGCAACCCCGAATTCGCCGCCTAAAATACTGGCAGTATCAAAATCAACTTCCTGATTGATGTTAACCATCGTACCCAACATCATCAGTTTCTTGATTATTTCACCGGCTTCCCGGCCCATTTTACCCGCAAGTTCTTTGACTGTAATCGATTCACCAATCTTAATGTTCTTAGGTTTAGGCATCTCAGCTTTAACATGTGGTGCTGACTGAGTTCTAGCAGACTGATGTCTGTGTTGATTTGAACGTTGTTGTGAGTTCCTATTTCCCGGGCCTGAGCTGCCGCTATTGCGCGCATTATTATTAGCTGGTCGACGATTATTATTCTGGAATTGCGAATTCTGCTGTCCTGCCGGTCTGTTTTCGGGACCTGCAGTACCACTCTGAGCCGGACGTTGCGTTGGTCGCTGTTGCTGATTATTGTAAGCTGGACGGTTCTGTGATGATTGTTGCTGATTATTGTAAGCTGGACGGTTCTGTGATGATTGTTGCTGATTATTATAACCTGGCCGGTTCTGCGGCTGTTGCTGCTGATTATTATAACCTGGCCGATTCTGCGGCTGTTGCTGCTGATTATTATAACCTGGCCGGTTCTGTGGTGGTTGCTGTTGATTATTATAACCTGGCCGG
>JAQSXM010000084.1 GCA_029256645.1 Sporomusa sp.
AATACCCCGTATTTGGGTTGTTTCACCTGTTCATCGTGTTTGGCTTTCTGATGTTGTTGATTGGCATGCCGAATATGGTCAAAGAAGGGCTGGTTAATAGCAGCATTCACTATTTAGGGGATAATTATGGCTTTCTGTTTATAAAAGATATTGGTAATGCTTTGATCATCATTGGGGTGTTAGGGGCGGCAGCCCGTAGAATATTCAGGAAGCCGGAATGGCTGAAAAACGGTGTCGCCGACTTTGTCAAACTTGGCTTGATTTTAACCATCGTATTGACTGAAGTTGGCTTTCATGGTGTCCGGTTTGCCTTAGGGCAAGATCTGAATTTGTTTACGGCTGCCCCGCTGGCTTTTGCTAGTTCGCAGTTTTTTGTAAATATTAATGAAGTTACTTTATATAAGATTATGTCTATTTTCTGGTGGACTCATTTCCTGGCTGTATTTTCATTATGTTTTATTATTCCTAATTCTTCGCACTTACACTTGGTTTTTGCCCCTTTTAATGCTTACTGGCATACTCTTGCTCCTAAGGGCGCTTTAAGTAAAATCCAACAGGACGGCAAGAAAAAAGCAGTGTTTGGGGCCAACCGCATGGAGGATTTTACCTGGAAGCAACTGTTTGATGCGTATTCTTGTGTTAAATGTGGACGGTGTAATGGCCAATGTCCAGCGCAACTAAGTGGTGATCCGCTTAAACCACGGGCCATAAATGGTCGTCTGCGTAAACATATCGAAATAAGAGCTCCCCTGTTACTAAAGGAAAAAAATTTGATGGCTGTCACAAACCAAGAAATAGGTACGAAAACTAAAACAGATAAAGCAAATAGAACAGATAAAAAGGCCAAGGGAGATAAATTCAAAAATAATCTGGCCGGGGGATTGTTTGAACAGGAATTTATTTGGAGTTGTACAACCTGTGGGGCGTGCCTGGAGGCCTGCCCGGTATCCATTGAACATATCCCGAAGCTAATTGATATGCGCCGTTACTTGGTATTGACCACAGGTAATATAAATGAGGGCATGAAGCAAGTCTTTGCTGGGATCGCTGGGCAGGGCAATCCTTGGGGTTATAGTCACAAAGACGGTCTTCAATGGGCCGCAGAGTTGTCTGTACCTACTATTCAGGAAAATCCACAAGCGGAATATTTATATTATGCCGGTTGTGTAGCTAATTTTGATGCAGCAGCGCAAAAAACAGCAGTAGCTTTTGTGAATGTTTTAAAGGCTGCAAAAGTAAACTTTGCCGTCCTTGCCGGCTCAGAGTGGTGTTGTGGGGATCCTGCCCGGCGTATGGGCAATGAATTCCTCTTCGAAAAGACAGTAAATGATAATATTGCTACTTGGAATAAGCTGAGGATTAAAAAAATCATTACTACTTGTCCTCATTGTTTTAATACCCTGAGAAACGAGTATCCCCAATATGGCGGCGAGTTTGAAGTAATACACCATGCTGATTTTTTGGCGAGCTTACTTCGGGAGGGGAAGCTATTGGCTAAAAAAACCTTTGCTCAGGTGGTTGTATTTCACGATCCTTGTTATTTAGGGCGTTATAATGATGTATTCAGTTCACCGCGGGAGGTTATCAAAGCTATTCCTGAGGCTCAGCTTATGGAAATGCCCCGTGCGCAACAGCGGGCTTTTTGCTGCGGGGCTGGGGGCGGACGGATTTGGACAACGCCAACAACCAATAATTTGATCACTGATAATCGCGTCAAAGAAGCTGGCGCAACCGGTGCAGAAGCAATCGTTACTGCCTGTCCGTTTTGTAAAATGATTTTCTCTGAAGCAGTTAAAGTGGAAGGTTCTCATAATAAAATTAAGGTTTTGGATATCGCTGAAATTTTAGAAGCAAGTTTATGATCTGGACTTTATTGATTCAGTTACATCCTCCGCCTTGCATTGCGAAAAATTTACACAAACTATTCTATAGGTTTTAAGAAAGATGCAGTACTAGTGCAGGGAAGGGGCCGTCGGGTAAGTGTACGATGAATGGAGGTGATGAGATACGTTGCGTCTATGGCAAGATCTTCTGTAGGAATAATTATTTCGAAAAAGTTAAAAGGCCAATGCACAATTTAGAGGCAATCAGGTAGGTTGATGTTTATGGAGGGGATAGGACAATGAGAAAAACAAAAAAAGTAGCAGTTATAGCAAGTTGTATGTTGCTATATTCCAGTTTGGCGTCGGTCGTAGACGCAGAAGAAGCCAAAGCCGGCGATGCCGTTGCATTGGACGAAGTAGTAGTGACTGACTCCAAGCTCAATCCACTCAAAATTCCAGTTAAAATGACTGTTATCACAGCTGAGGAGATAAAAGCCAAAGGGGCTCAAACTGCGGCTGAAGCGTTGAAAGATGTAGCCGGCTTGTATGTTACCAGTAGTAATACAAAGAGTAAAAGCTATGCTCAATTTCGTGGCAGTGATGCTAATAGCACTAAAGTAATCGTGGACGGAGTGTTACTCAGTACAGTTGGTGACGGGAGGGCAGATTTATCAATTATACCTGCAGATAATATCGAGAAGATTGAGGTAATAAAAGGAGCTGCTCCTGTTATGTACGGGACCAACGCTCCTGGCGGAATAATATTTATAACTACTAAAAATGGCAGTAAGGAAAGCTCCGGTTCTATATCAATAGCAAGAGGAAGCTGGGACACCGAGACGTATTCAACCTCAGTTAGCGGAGATACCGGAAAGATTAACTATTATTTTGGCGTAAAAAAACAAAGCACAGACGGCTATACAGCCCACTCCAGCGAAAAATCAGAATACTTCAACGGAAAAATTCGCTGGAATCTTAATCCTAAAGCCTCTCTGACCGTATTTGGCTCGTATTCGGATACTGATAAACAATTTCCTAATCGTATTGATGCAAATGGCAATATAATTAACTATCCTGGTCAAGGTGGCACTATTACTTCACGAAACAATTATTTTGGTGGTGGTGACAACCCCGGCACTACTTATAATTGGGAATATGATCCGATTAAACAATCATACATCGGTGCTGTATATGACCAAAAGCTAAACAATAACAGCAATCTCAACTTGAAAGTTTATCAATCCAAGCAAAATAGTCTGCTTACTACTTCCGGTTATCAACGTGTGGATTGGGATGGCAATGTAAATGGTTATGAACTGCAGCATACGATTAGAACAAGCCGAGTAAATACTGCTACCTGGGGTTATTCTTACGAGACCAGAGACTTTGTGGAGTTAACACCCAATGGTTCAGGTATCACTCCAAATGGTACATACAACCGTGGCGACTATGATTACACCGGCAAAAGCTATTATATCCAAGATGTGCTTAAGGTCAACAACAGACTGGATGCCAGCTTTGGCTACAGACATAACGAAACCGATGACCGCATTATAGTAAGAACAACAGCATATACCCCATACTATCAGGAAATAAACGGCAGTTACTCATCAGACGATCCGGTTTTCACTTTAAATTACAAGCTAAGCGACAATACAGCTTTACATGGCTCAATCGGGAAAAGCTTCAGATCACCTAATGCAATGGAACGGTCTGCGCCCCTTAGCAATACTAATATTTTGCCTGAAGAAGCCCTCAATCGCGAAGTGGGACTGTCAACCTTGACGAAGTTTGGGCTTGGAGTTGATGTCACCTACTTTACCAGAGACATAACAAACATGATTAAAGGCAATGGTGCGGGCGGTGGGCGTACCCAGTATTACAACATACCAGATGTTGACATGCATGGCTTTGAGGCGGAGATTAGCAAAAAAATTGGCCGCTGTATTAAAGGATTTGCAAATTACTCATATACAAATGCTTATGATACTCGAGTAAAAACGCAAGTGAGTGATATCCCGTACCGCAAGTTCTCCTATGGCCTTAATTATGCAGGAAAAGAGGGAATAAATGCATATATGGCAGTCAACTATATCGGCGAAAGGAGAAGCATGTATAGTCAGGGGAATGGCAATGGCTCTAGTGATGGCAATGCCGGTGTAAGTGACGATGTCTGGGGATCATGGAAGAACAAGGGTTTGCCAGGATACCATGTCGTTGATCTAAAAGTCAGCAAGACCCTAAATAATACCGAGTATTATGTCAAAGTTCAAAACCTGTTTGATAAGCTGTATTACCAAGGGGCATACCTTGTCGCGCCTGGCCGGTATACAGAGGTCGGTACAACCATTAAGTTTTAATCAATAGTTGAATGCTTTAAAGAAGTAGCCATAGCGAAGCCGGAAAATATGCAGAAAAGGTCAACAGTGCCTGCCTTTTCTGCATATTAAGGAATGCTTAATCTTTACCATTCTAGTGATATTGAAGCAGGCTATTAAAGGGAGATTTTAAGGATGCTGGAAAAAAAACAATCTGTAATTAGAAATAACTTTAGAATTTTCAGGATGTCCCTTACGCAAGCATTAGTGGTTACTGTCTTTGGTGTAATGGCGGCTATTGGGAATATGGCTCTAAAATTGCCTTTGCATATTCCGGGACATAGAGGACTGTTTATTATGTTAGCATTAACTGCATGCTGTATTATGATAAGGAAACTGGGAGCAGGAACACTTGCTGGTTTTATTGGCGGTTTTGTTACAGTATTTGTAGCGCCAGGTGTCAAAGGAATTTTTGCTTTTTCTGATTTTCTATTACCGGGAATATTAATGGATGTATTTATAAGCGTAATTCCGATAGTAGTAAGTAAGTGGTATATGATCGGAACTGCAGCTGGGTTAGCCCATGCATCAAAGCTTTTGACTATGTACATTGTTGGAATTATCCTGAATTTACCAATGTCTTCTTTGTCTCTAGGGCTTGGTGTTGTATTAATGTCCCATCTGATTATCGGTTTTATTGGGGGTATAATAGCGTATTTTGTCTGTGAGAGAGTGGCTTTTTTAAGACAAATTTCTCTAAAATGGAAATAACGATAGCAAAAAAAATCTTTAAACACGATATGCATTTTTAAGAGTGGAGGTGTAAGCTGTGCAAATCCTTGTATCTATTGATGATACGGATAATATAGAAAGTAGAGGAACAGGGGAATTGGCTGAAATGATTGCCCATGCTATTGAAAAACATGACTGGGGTAAATGTTCTTGGGTTACACGCCACCAGTTGCTGCTTGATCCGGCTGTTCCGTATACCTCGCATAATAGTTCAATGTGTTTTAAAGCTGATATCGAAATTGAATATTTGCAGCAGATTATTGACTATGCAGCTGATTTTCTAGAGCAGGAAAGTCAAGTGGATGCCGATCCCGGGTTATGTGTAGTTGTTATTGATGATTTTCTTGATAATAAGAGTTTGATAGATTTTGGATACAGAGTAAAGCGGGAAGTAGTCACAAAAGACGATGCATATAGCTTGGCTAGTCGGTTGAATGTTCATCTTTCTGAGCATGGCGGCAGTGGGCAGGGAATCATAGGGGCTTTAGCCGGAGCAGGTTTGCGTTTAAGTGACAACGATGGCTGGATAAAAGGAAAGGTCCAAATTAATGTACCTAATAACATTATAAATGTTCGGGATCTTTGTTCCCATCCCGCTGTTGACAAGGTAAAAAACATGCATGGAGGCTATTTGCAAGATCCTGAATTGATTTTATTGGGAAATATGGTTAAGCCGATTCTTATGGAGGGTAAGGCAGTGGTTTTAGTTCATAAGTTAGATGATGCTGATGGTCCAATTTTATGGACAACCTGTTCTAAAAAACAACTTAGTAACTATGAGGAGATGAGAACTCTTGTGGCGGATCAATGAACAAGGGGAAAAAGAGTTTAGTGGTGGTAAGAAAGATTGGACCGAGGCCGCTACTGCGGCAGAAAGATGTCCAGCCTTTCGGCCTGACGTTGAAGAAGAAACGGTAGCAGATGAAACAATTTCTTGCTATAACTGCCGTCTTCGGCGTTGGACCAGATCTTCTTTTATCTGTTGTAATTCTAGAACAGATAGTCAAACTTTTATTAAACCAACTCACCACGTTGGCTAAAGGGGAACAGGGAAACAAACTCCTGTCCCCTTGTTTGCTATTCCGCATTAAAGAAGTTTGCAAGCGCAGGCGGGTGATGCATTGACAACGCTCCACCGCTGGCGCTTGACTTCCGCTTTTGCCAACACACCACCCGCCTGCAAAACTTTAACGCGTTGCATATACTTAAAAAAGCTTCATAGGCTCAAGGCTGGAAACTGTACATAGCAGATGTCTGCGGCCTAAAGGTAAGCAAACGTGGAAATAAATTGATTGAATATAAAATAAGAATAATATAAAAAATGAGAATTTACTATTTACATTTAATTTGCCGTATGGGATAATATTCCTATAACATAGGATGTAGTACGTAATACGTACTGCGAAAAGAGGAGGCTTATCCATGAAAATAGCTTTGGTGTATACAAGTACTACCCCGGAATTGATTGAATTGGTAGAAAAAGAGGTGCGGCAATTACTGCCGCAGGATACTGAGGTCATCAGCAATCAGGATCCATCAATTCTGGCAGAAGTACGGGAGGCAGGATCTGTTACGGCGCCGGCGGCGGCCAGACTTGTCGGCATGTATATGAAAGCGGTGGGCGACGGGGCTGATGCAATTCTCAATCTTTGTTCGTCTGTGGGGGAAGTTGCCGATGCAGCCCAGGATATTGGTAAATATACCGGCATTCCGATCGTGCGTGTCGATGAAGATATGTGCCGCGAGGCGGTACGGCAAGGGGTGCGTATCGGTGTGATGGCTACCTTGCCAACAACCCTGGCACCAACCAAAAATACGATCCACCGGGTAGCGAGGGAAATGAACAAGCATGTAGAATTAGTTGATGTTTTGGTTGACGGTGCATTTGGCCTTGATCAAGGGCAGTTTAAAGAGCTAATGACAAAATATGCGAAGGAAATCTCGGATAAGGTTGATGTGATTTTATTTGCCCAGGGTTCGATGGCTTATTGCGAACAGTATATCCAGCAGCAGTGCGGGAAAACGGTCTTGTCCAGTCCGCGCTTCGGTGCCGTGGCACTGAAAGAGGCTTTGGTAAAAAAGGGTTTGCTATAACAACTCCGGTCAGATTTTAAATTAATCCAAAGGAGCGACAGAGATGTTGGAAAAATTGGGAAATATAGTGAAGTTTATTACGAAATACTTTTCTGTTTGGATTATCCTGGGTGTTATTGCCGCCTTTTATAATCCTGGAACATTCAAACCGTTATCAAAATACGTCCCCTATTGTATTATGGCCGTCATGCTGAGTATGGGTCTTACGGTATCAATCGGTGACTTTAAACTCGTTTTCTCGCGCCCTAAAGATGTGTTCTGGGGCATTGTTCTGCGATATATGATTATGCCGTTTATTGCTTTCCTTTTGACAAAGATCCTTAATTTGCCGCCGGTTTTGGCTGCGGGCCTTATCCTTGTAGGCTGCTGCCCCAGTGGCGTGGCAAGTAATGTTATGACTTTTTTGGCTAAAGGGGATACGGCCCTTTCCATCACGGTTTCTTCTCTCAATACGATTATTGCACCTTTTATTACCCCCTTTATGTTTGCTTTTCTGGTTGGTTCGATCGTTCCCGTTGATGCCGGGGCTATTCTGTTTGACATACTGAAGATTGTTCTGGTACCGGTATTGCTAGGAGCCGTGATTCGCGGTATGGCATCAGACTTTGTGGACAAAATCATGCCGATTATTCCCATCGTATCTGTTATTGCCATTTTTATTACTACCAGTTCGGGGTTTGCTCTCAGTGCCGGCTCCCTGGCCAATGTTGCCTGGATTGCTGTTGTTGCCGTGGTTTTGCACAATGTACTTGGTTTGACAACCGGATATTGGGCGGCGCGTGGTGTTGGCATGAATCACTTCAAAGCCAAAGCGCTTAGCTTTGAAATAGGCATGGAAAATGGCGGGCTGGCAATGGCCTTGGCATTAGCTCATCTGGCTCCGTTAGCCTTCATACCGGCTGCCATATTTAATCTGGTCCATAATCTCACCGGCCCGATGCTGGCCAGCTACTGGCGCGAACAAGAAGAAAAAAAAGAAGTGACTGCAGCTAATGAGAAAGACACTATACAGTCATAAACGGCTCAAAGTAAATGTCTTATTGATGGTACCACATAACTGGTGAAAGTAAAGGAGTGATAATCGTGGACAATGTTACACTTGCGCTGGCAAAGAAAATAGCGGACTATGCGGAAGAGACTGTTGCGGGAGAATATGGTATGAAACCGTTCAGTGTGGCAGTTTGTGATAAGGACGGGTTTTTAGTTTTATTTAATAAGCTGGACGGTGCCAAACTATTGACTATCAGCCTTACACCCAATAAAGCGTATACCGCTGCCCGGATGGGGGTAAGTACAGCCGATTTTCTCCGAAGGTTACAGCAGGAAAACCTCAATATTGCCTACTTTGCCGATGACAGATTTGTGGCGATGCCAGGCGGTGTGCCGATCTATAATGACAAACAGCAAGTTATTGGTGCAGTTGGGATTGGCGGACTGAAAGAAGACGGTGAGGTAGCCGCCAAAGTTGCTGCCGCTGCGGCTCGTTTATAAGGCTGAGTGTTTTTTACTACCCGCCAATTATCAGAGACTCCTTATGATTGTTTGGACCGACGTATGATGTTATACTGGTAACAAATATCATCAGGGGGTCCAAAATGGCAACAGAATCTTTTTTAAAGGAAATAGGCGGTAAATCTGTTGTAGAGCAGATTGTTGATAATGTTACCAATGCGATTATCAATGGGGAGTTGAAGCCGGGTGATAAGATCCCGACGGAAAACGAGCTTTGCGTAACAATGGGAGTTGGGAGAAATTCTGTTCGTGAGGCAATCAAGATACTGGAAGCATATGGTGTGCTTACAATCAAGCGGGCAGAAGGGACCTTTGTAAAACAAGGGTTTGACAGCAAAATGTTATACCCTGTTTTATACGGGATTATCTTACAGAAAGATTCGGCAAATCAAATTGTGGAATTGCGTAAAGTAATTGACGTGGGCATACTCCAACTGGCAATCGATAAACTGGAGTTGGAATCATTGCACAAAGCGGAACAGGCCATGAAGAAGATTGAACAAAAGCTGGCTGCCGCGAATGTGGACGTTAATGCTATCTTTGAAGCCGACACCGCCTTTCATAGGGTACTTGTTGCTATTACGGAAAATGAACTATTAGAAGGAATTTGTTCTTATGTCGATCAGATTACCAAAAAATCCAGGATGAAAGCGATAGAAAAATTTATAAACGACAAGGCAACAGAACAATTTCTGCTTATGCACCGGGAAATGCTGCGGGTAGTAAAAGAAAAAGACCGGGCGAAGATCAATGAAGTGGTGGAAAACCATTATCAATATTGGGAAAAGGTAACCTGCTAGTAGTCCGCCAAGTCTAAAGCTCAGGATGAATTGCGCGAGATTTTTCGCCCAGCAAGGCGAAGGAGCCGCGCATATCGGACATATGTAAGGCGACGACAACGAAGCTGGACGGGAAATATCGCGCCAAGAACACTGTAGATTTGGGCTTGGTGGGCTACTAATCACTAGCAGAGCCTGGTATTGTACAAATAACCAACTAAGGGGCCATTTGTCATGCTGGTAAATTTAGCAGATATTCTTGAGGATGCTTATCAGAGAAACTATGCGGTAGGGTCTTTTAATGGTTACAATTATGAAACCTTTGCGGGGATCATCAGGGCCGGGAATGAGACAAATACGCCGGTGATTCTGGCTTTTGGTGCCAAGTATTTGCCAAACCTGTCCCTGGAGACGGCCTATGCCCTTGCCAAAAGCCTGGGAGAGAAGAGCGAAACTCCGGTGTGTCTGCATCTTGATCATTGTAGTGACCTGGATACGGTGTTCCGGGCGATTCGAGCCGGTTTTGGCTCGGTTATGTATGATGGTTCAGCGCTGCCTTTTGCGGAGAATGTAAAAAACACCAATTTGGTTTGCCGGATCGCCCATGCCTGTGGTGTGTCAGTGGAGGCTGAACTGGGCTGCCTGGCCGCCGGCGAACATTCCCATGAAGGGTCGGCAACTGATGTGGCGGCTTATACGGAACCGGCGCAGGCAGCGCAGTTTGTGACAGCCACACAGGTTGATGCCCTGGCCGTTTCCATTGGCACCGTACATGGGCTGTATAAAGCAGAACCTAATCTGCGGCTGGATATCCTGGCCGGCATTAATGAACTCGTGGCAGTCCCGCTGGTGTTGCATGGCGGTTCAGGGCTGGCGGTGAAGGATATTTTAGGCTGTATTGATCATGGAATTGCCAAAATCAATGTGAACACCGAGATATCTGTGTATGCGGTCGAAAAGACAAGGGAACTGCTAGCGGTTAAGCAGCCGCACTTTTCCGAGTTGTCTTTAAGCCAGGTAGATTATGTAAAAGACATTGTGAAAAAGTATATAGCTTTTTTTAGCCGGCAGTGAGTAACTAGCCAGTCTGGCCTGGCTGTGGATTGGAGGGGAAAAATGGACAAAGTAATGATTTCTGTTGCTCCTGTAGCGAGTACAGATAAAAATATAGTTCCTGCTAACATTGCCGCAGATGTTGTGCGTTGCTG
>JAQSXM010000085.1 GCA_029256645.1 Sporomusa sp.
CAATAGTCATATACACAGAGAAAATGAGATAACCGATAAAAGCAATCCCTAGTTGTGTACCATCAGCATTAGTGGCTAATATTGGGCCAAAAGCCCCCATTTTGATTAGCCAACAGGCTGCTACCGATAGCCAAAACAGACCGTAAGCACCGAATGCTGTTGCACCGAAAGTATTGTTATGCTTAAAATCATTAAAGCACGCAATCATCTGAGCGACAGCACCGAGAAAAATCGCCCAAGGTATAACAAATGAAAATCCCGTAGTCCAGCCAAGTTTCTGAGATGCAGCTACCAGAGTAACCATAGCCAGACCAAAAAGACCCAGGCCCCCCGGATCTGCAGTTACAATCTTTACTGTTTGCGTATTGTTGGTACTTATACTCATGCAGAACCTCCTAAATATTTAGTATGTTTAAAAAATAACATACTAAATATTTAGTGTCAATAAAATAAATTCATAAATTATACCAGGGAATTATTTACAATTCAAGTTTTCTGCTCTCAAAGTGCATAAATAATGTCTGAACTGCATGTTCAAACTAGTTAAATTAGGGAATAGGGTTACTTTTACAGCAAATAATAATATTAAAATCGCCTTTGACATCTGTTCATAATTTTGGTATATTATAAAAAAAGAAAACCTATCGTAATACTCGGAAAAGATCAGAGTGGGAGAGGTTGCAGTGAAACTGTCAACGAAAGGGCGTTATGGTGTTGCCGCCATGTATGATTTGGCTTTGCATTATGGACAAGGCGCTATTTCACTCAAAAGCGTAGCTCAGCGCCAGGGAATATCAGAACACTATCTAGAACAGTTAATGGGTACATTAAGAAAGGCTGGTTATGTAAAAAGCGTGCGAGGAGCCCAGGGCGGCTATTCATTAACGAAAGAGCCGGCGCAAATCACGGTTGGTGATATTATCCGGATTATGGAAGGCCCGATTGCCCCGGTTGATTGTTTGCTCTCTGACGATGGAAGCAGAACTTTCTGTTCACGGGTTAATATATGTGTGACCCGCGGTGTTTGGGCTAAGGTAAGAGACAGCATTACTTCTGTGCTGGATTCAATTACTCTTGCTGATTTATGTAATGAAGAAAAGGGACAAGGAGATGAGTAGTATGAAACGTATTTATTTTGATCACTCGGCTACTACCCCGGTTGACCGGGAAGTTGCTGACCTAATGCTGGAATATATGACCGAGAAATACGGCAACCCTTCCAGTGTCCATTCTTTTGGCCGGGAAACCCGCAAAGCGGTTGAAGAAGCCCGGGAAAAGGTGGCTGCTTTGATTAACGCCGCTCCTAATGAAATATTCTTTACCAGCGGGGGCACCGAGGGTGACAATCTGGCGATTAAAGGTGTAGCTTACGCTAATCGCAAAAAAGGCAATCATATTATAACTACTGCAATTGAGCACCATGCAGTTCTACATACTTGTGAATATCTTGAGAAACAGGGCTTTACTGTCACTTATCTTCCAGTTGATGAGCATGCCATGATACGTATGGATGACCTGAAAAATGCTATTACCGATAAGACGATACTTATTAGCATCATGTTCGCCAATAATGAAGTCGGAACAATCCAACCTGTTAAAGAGATTGGACAGCTAGCTAAAGAAAAAGGTATTTATTTCCACACAGATGCTGTCCAGGCTGTTGGTAACTGTCCAATAGATGTTAAAGAGCTTAATATAGATTTACTCACTATGTCCGGTCATAAATTTCATGCCAGCAAGGGCGTTGGCGCACTATATATCCGCCGTGGCGTGAAGGTTGAGGAAATTCAGCATGGCGGCGGGCATGAGCGGAACATTCGTGCCGGCACAGAAAATGTTCCGGGAATTGTTGGTCTGGGTAAGGCTGCCGAGGTGGCAATGCGGGATCTGGATAAAAAAGTTGCTCATATTAAAGTCCTACGCGACAAAATTATTGCCGGCATTATTGAAAAGGTTCCACATATCAAACTTAATGGTCATCCGGAAATAAGAATGCCCGGAAATGTTAACTTTAGCTTCTTATTTATAGAAGGCGAGTCTCTCCTTTTAAATTTGGACTTAAAGGGAATCGCTGCTTCTAGTGGGTCGGCCTGCACCTCAGGCTCACTTGATCCCTCTCATGTATTATTATCGATGGGATTAACCCATGAAGTATCACATGGGTCGTTACGGGTTTCCCTGGGCCGGGGCAATACTGAAGAAGAGGTCAATTATTTCCTTGAGGTAGTTCCAGAAATCGTTGAACGGCTCCGCAGCATGTCGCCACTGTATGGCAGTGCAGCTGATTTTAAACCGTCTAATCCTTGCTCTAGTTGTCATCATCATCACTAATTAGCAGAGAGGAGCGAATACTATGTACACAGATAAAGTTATGGATCATTTTACTAATCCCCGTAATGTCGGTGAAATAAAAGATGCTGCTGGTGTTGGCGAAGTAGGAAATGCCAAATGTGGCGATATAATGCGGATATACCTGCAGGTAGAAAATGATATAATTACCGACGTAAAATTTAAAACCTTCGGCTGTGGCGCAGCGATTGCTACTAGCAGCATGGTAACTGAAATGGTAAAAGGGAAAACACTTGACGAGGCTTTAGAGATCTCCAATCAAGCAGTTGCCGAAGCCTTAGGAGGTCTGCCACCTGCTAAGATGCACTGTTCTAACCTGGCGGCTGATGCGCTGCATGAGGCTATAAAAGATTACATTGCTAAAAAAGGAAAGTGATTATTCAATGGCTGCCAAACCCAGAGTGGTTGTAGCCATGAGTGGAGGGGTGGACAGTTCTTTAACTGCCGCCCTTCTTGTTCATCAAGGTTACGACGTTATAGGCGCGACAATGCAAATATGGGAAAAAGAAACAGAGCAGCATGACGAAAACCCGGACAGCCGGGGCTGTTGTTCGATATCAGCTGTTGACGACGCGCGGCGGGTCGCCAACAAATTAGGTATTCCGTATTATGTTCTTAACTTTCGGGATATGTTTCAGGAGACAGTAATTGACTATTTTATGGCCGAGTATTCTGCCGGCCGGACTCCCAATCCCTGTATTGCTTGCAATCGATATCTTAAGTTTGAAGGATTTCTAACCAAGGCTCTGGCACTCGGCGCTCAGTATGTCGCTACAGGTCATTACGCGCAGATTATGTATGACAACGACCGTCAGCGCTACATTTTACGCAAGGGAACAGATTCCACCAAAGATCAGTCGTATGCATTATATCATCTTAATCAGCAGACACTGCAACACTTTTTGATGCCATTAGGCAGTTTTGCAAAAACTGATACAAGAAAGATGGCAAAAGAACTCGGCTTATCGGTTGCCGATAAACCTGACAGCCAGGAGATATGTTTTGTTCCAAATGATGATTATAAAACTTTTCTGAAAGAACGCATCCCGGATTCATTGAAACCGGGAATTATTGTCGATACAGCAGGCAATACTCTAGGCAAACACCAGGGGGTGCAGCTTTATACCGTTGGTCAGCGCAAAGGCCTGGGGATCGCGGTCGGTAAACCATTGTATGTTGTGGCGCTTGATGCTGAACGCAACCAGGTAATTGTCGGTTCAGACGAGGATGTTTTTGCTGCAGAGCTTATTGCCGGTGATCTTAACTTTATCACGATTGATAAACTGGATGAGCCTCTTGCTGTAGAGGCTAAAATTCGTTACAGTGCGCCTGCGGCTCCGGCAACTGTAATACCGCTCGGCAACGGGCAGGTTAATGTGAAATTTGCATTGCCACAGCGAGCAATTACGCCTGGACAATCAGTGGTTTTTTATCACGGCGATATTGTTGTCGGTGGTGGGATTATTATAAAGGTAATTAAATAATTAATGGATAAATTTTTATAAGACATGACAATGATATAAACAACCTCGATTCTGGTCATACTAATACTACAATCTGTTGTGGAGGCCTATATGCAAAAATTACGTGAACTTTTTGGCCTACCGGTACTGATTACCGGGACTGGTGCACAGATTGGCGAGGTACAAGAGGTCATTGTTAACTTGGAACAGGCTGCCGTCCGGGGGATTGTCCTTGCCGGTGCTAATTGGTTCGCTAACGACCAAGGTATTGTGTTTGAAGATTTATTCAGCGTAGGCAGAGACGCCATAATGGTTCGGGCTAATTATGCCGTGCAGGAGTTAACACCGGCCATAATGCCAGGTACCGTAAAATATGTGCGAGATTTGCTGGACAAGCAGGTTTATACTGATGCCGGATTAAGTTTAGGTATATTGGTTGACGCTCTTTACGATAGTACTACCGGTGAGATAAAGGCGTATGAGATTTCAGACGGCCTAATCACTGATTTGCTCTATGGTCGCAGAATTATGCCGTTGCCGCAAGCACAAGTTATTGGTCAGGATAAATTAATCGTTCCAGATACTATGACCAATCTTCTTATACCTGAATCTAAAGAGGTGTGAGGTGTGGGTTTATGACAACTTGTCCTGTGTGCGGGCAGCGGGGAATCGGTAAGGTGGGTGCCGACCAGTACTATTGTTGGGATTGTTGTGTAGAGTTTACAGTGCGGGATCAAGATGTGAGAGTCTTCAATGTTGAGTCTGACGGCACGTTAACACTCTATGATGATCTGACACAAGGTACTGTAAATTTAGAGGTACAAAAGGGGTGATATGATGCGCAGTAAGTTTTGGCAAGGGTTGATTTGGGGTGGACTTGTAGGAACAGCACTCGGCGCCATCATAGGTCCCATGGCTAAACCACAGAAAAAACCGCTGTTTGAATGTAGTACTGACACGGTTGCCGATACAACCCGTGATTTGATGCGGGGAGCACGCCGGGCGCGCAAGCGGTTGATGAAAAAGCTGGATTAATATCCGGTAATAGGGAGGCCAGAATGGTCTCCTTTTTTTATTGACGAGGAGGAAGATATGCAACTTACTAAAAAGCATGTCCGTCTTGCTATTATTATTTTATTTTTATTAGGAACTGTATATTTTCTTTGGCTTGTCCGCAGCGGTTTATACCCATTTATTATTGCATTAGTACTGGCTTATTTACTTAATCCGGCCGTATGTTATCTTGAAAAGAAAGGGCTATCCCGAGGATTAGCCATTACATTGTTATATGTTGTTTTATTTACTGTTGTTATTCTTGGTGGTGGACGTCTGATACCTGTTTTTGTCAGAGATCTGGAAAGTTTTACAGGAGAACTGCCGCATATATTGAATAAGGTCGAAGAGTTATTTTATCTTATTCAGAATCATTATCATAACTCCGTATTACCATACTCAATGCGGCTTGCTATTGATGATGCGGTATTATCGCTACTGCAGGCAGGGCAATCCTTTGCTCGTGACTTAACTGACGGCATCATGGGCTTAGTTGCACATTTTATTGGACTTGCAATTACTCCAATTTTAGCGTTTTATTTTTTGCACGACTGGCGGGAAATAAAAGAAGGTTTTATGTTGTTGATTCCATGCCGCTGGCGGCACGAATATACTTTGGCATTAAAAGATGTTGATAAAGTACTAAGCGGAGTAATCAGAGGGCAAATAACAGTAGCTATCATTGTCGGTATATTAGTAAGCTCAGGTTTATATTTTTTTAAGGTACCATTCGCTTTACTTATTGGTATTGCCGCTGGTTTGTTGGATATTATTCCGTATTTTGGCGCATTTATCGGCGCAACCCCGGCCATAACACTGGCACTGCTGGAATCGCCGGTATTGGCAGTAAAGGTAGGCTTCTTGTTTTTTGCAATACATCAGCTGGAAGGAAGTATAATCGGTCCTAAAATTCTTGGCGAAAGTGTAGGGTTACATCCAATTACGGTAATTTTTTGCCTTTTTGCCGGTGGTGAATTATTTGGAATTATTGGTATGCTATTGGGTGTGCCAGTGGCCGCAGTAGGGAAAGTACTGATTAAACATGGAATTAGACTGTTAATATAGTTTTCGGAAACCACACCAAATATTGACACTAAATCTTAAATTGTAGTATAATGCCAGAATAATGGACTAAATATAGCACATTGGAGCTGATTAAGTTGAAACAATTAACCGGAAACGAATTGCGCAAACTGTTTCTGGATTTTTTTGCTAGCAAAGACCATTTGGTTCAATCTAGCGCTTCACTCATCCCCGAGAATGATCCGACCCTGCTGCTTATTGGTGCCGGAATGGCTCCTTTTAAACCCTTTTTTACTGGAAAAATGAAACCACCGCACCCGCGGATTTCTACAAGTCAAAAATGCGTCCGAACTGGCGACATCGAAAATGTTGGTCGGACTGCACGCCATCATACTTTTTTTGAGATGCTGGGTAACTTCTCTTTTGGAGACTATTTTAAAAAAGAAGCAATTGCCTGGGCGTGGGAATTTTTGACTGTCTACCTGGAAATGCCTAAAGATAAACTGTGGATTACTATTCATACCGGTGATGATGAAGCGTTTGACATCTGGCATAATGATATTAAAATACCGGCTGACCGTATTATCCGAATGGAAGAGAACTTTTGGGAGATCGGTCCCGGCCCGTGCGGCCCGTGCTCAGAAATTCATATTGACTTAGGCGAGGATCGGGGCTGTGGCAAGGCTGATTGTGCTGTAGGCTGCAACTGTGACCGGTATTTAGAGATTTGGAATCTAGTTTTTACTCAGTTTGACCGGGATGAAGCCGGTAATTACACCCCTCTTGCCAAGAAAAACATCGATACCGGAGCTGGCTTAGAACGTATAGCGTCTGTTTTGCAAAACAAACGCTCTAATTTCGAAACCGATTTACTATACCCGATTATTGAATATACTGCCAATGTTGCCGGTGTTTCATATGGGCAGTCAGCCAAAAATGATATATCGCTAAAGGTAATTGCCGATCATGGCCGCAGCATGACTGTTATGATTGGTGATGGCGTATTACCATCAAATGAAGGGCGCGGCTATGTGCTAAGAAGGATTTTGCGGCGGGCTGTTCGCCATGGTCGTCTCATGGGGGTTGATAAACCCTTCCTTACCGACATTGTTGATGTTGTTGCCCAAATTTTCGCTCAGGCTTATCCGAATATAAATGATAAAAAGGATTACATTAAGAGAGTTATCCAATTGGAAGAAGAACGCTTCCATAATACTCTGGCTCAGGGGATTGAACTGCTAAACAAACAAGTTCAAGAGCTTACTCAAGCCGGGCAGACCGTGCTTGACGGAGCAACTGCGTTTAAACTCTATGATACATATGGATTTCCCTGGGAGCTTACTGAAGAGATTTTGAATGAACATAACATGGCGCTTGATAAAAAGAGCTTTGATCAGGCTATGGCCGAGCAGCGCGAACGGGCCCGTTCTTCACGCCAAGATAACGGTGAAAAGGTTATTATGCCTGATTTATCAGGGTTGGTGACCGAATCGCTTAGTTACAGTCCTAATGCCGAACAGGCCAAATTGGTTCTGTTATTAAAAGACGGCAACGTTGTTGAAGAAGCCTTTGACGGGGATGAAGTGGCCGTTATTCTGGATGTTAGTCCGTTTTATGCCGAGGGCGGCGGACAGGCAGGAGATACTGGTGTACTTGTTAGCTCTCTTGGAAAAATGGAAGTTACATCAACCCGCAAACTGCCTGATGGGACTATTTATCATATTGGTCAAATCAGCGAAGGGTTATTTAAAACAGGCGAGTCTTTAAAATTAATGGTTGACTATGCCAGACGCCGCCATATAACCCGCAACCATACGGCAACTCATTTGCTGCAGGCTGCTTTAAAGCAGGTTTTAGGCGGACATGTCAATCAGGCCGGTTCTGCCGTTGACAGCAGTAGATTGCGGTTTGATTTTACCCATTTTGCGCCTGTTACCGAGCAAGAGTTAGTTGAGGTTGAGAGAATTGTTAATAATGTCATATTGGACAACACCTGTGTGGGGATTATCGAAACAACCCAGGACATAGCCAAAGGAATGGGGGCGATGGCCCTCTTTGGTGAAAAGTATGGTGAGCAGGTACGGGTAGTTGTAGTAGATAATTTTAGCAAAGAACTGTGCGGTGGCACTCATGTTGGCTCAACTGCCGAAATCGGTCTTTTTAAGATTATCAGTGAGGCCGGTATTGGGGCAGGTCTGCGACGGATTGAGGCTGTTACAGGTTATGGCGCCCATGAATACCTAAAGGCACAGGACGAGCTTATTAAAGATGCTGCACTAGCACTTAAAACCCGCCCTGAGGAGATTGTAGCCCGTATTGATGTACTCCACGCCCGTGTCCGGGACTTAGAGCGAGAATTAGGCACACTTAACACCAAACTGGCAAAAAACGAAGTGCAGGATCTCCTGGCTGGCGTCAAAGAGCTTAATGGCGTTAAGGTAGTGATTGGTCAGGTAGCCGCAGCAGATATGGAAAACCTGCGGGCAACCGGGGATATGGTACGTGAGCGTTTACATTCTGGTATTGTGGTGCTGGGTGCTGTTAATGGGGACAAAGTGAACTTTATTGCAATGGCTACGCCTGATTGTGTTGCTAAAGGTGCACATGCCGGTCAGATTATTAAAGAAACTGCCAAAATTGCAGGCGGCGGCGGCGGCGGGCGGCCAGATATGGCTCAAGCTGGCGGTAAGCAACCCGAAAAAATCGACAATGCATTGCAAGCTGCTGCAGAGATAATTAAATTGCAAATCAAGTAATTGTTTTTGCAGGCAGGCGTCAGTCTGCCTGCAAAAAAATAAATATATTAACAGGAAAAATCTAGTCCAAGTAGAATATATATGGTAATACTTTGTAGATAATATAAGGAAGGGGGGGGGCTTCATGACCAACGTATCTCAGGAAACGATGATGTTTAAAGTCAACAATGACGACACCAACGCTGCTGAAGTAATCCTGACTACTGTTTACCAATCCTTAAGGGAAAAGGGCTATAATCCCATAAATCAGTTGGTCGGGTACCTTTTATCCGGTGATCCGACATATATAACCAGCCATAATAATGCCCGTAGTTTAATCCGCAAGTTGGAAAGAGATGAAATTATTGAAGAGTTAGTGCGAGCCTACCTGAAAGATAAGTAAATGGAGTATCGTGTACTTGGCCAGACAGGTCTTACTGTTTCCAGACTATGTTTTGGCGGACTTACTATTGGCCCCTTGCAGTCAAACCGGCCATTGGCCGAAGGTGTTGCCGTTATTCGGTCGGCATTTGACTCAGGGGTCAATTTTATTGATACCGCAGAATTATATGGTACTTATCCTTATATTCGAGAGGCAATAGCCAGTGCCAAACAAGATACTATTATTGCTTCCAAATCTTATGCCTACACCTATGCAGACATGCGTTCAAGTGTTGAAACCGCCTGCCGGGAGATAAACCGCGACTATATTGATCTCTTTATGCTCCATGAACAAACCTCATGGATGACGTTAAAAGGACATGCTGATGCCCTGTCTTACTTATGTGATGCTAAACGGCAGGGGCTAATCAGGGCAATAGGGGTGTCAACACATACCATCGATGTTGTACGGGCGGCGGCGTTAATTGAAGAAGTAGATGTAATTCATCCCATAATCAATATAAAGGGTATAGGGATTACTGACGGTACTACCGAAGAAATGCTCTCCGCTATACAATTTGCGGCTGATTGCGGAAAAGGCATATATGCAATGAAGGCATTGGGCGGCGGTCATTTAAATAATATAGCAGGACAAGCCTTCTTCTGGGCGCTGTCCCAGCCTGGCATTACATCAATTGCTGTTGGCATGCAGACAATTGATGAGGTAATTCTCAATTGCAGGGTATTCTCAGGACAAATTCCGGATAATGAGCTTTGGGATAAAGTGGCCAAAACACCCCGGCGGCTATTAGTTGAAGATTGGTGCGTTGGCTGCGGCCAGTGCGCGCAGCGATGTCCTATGAAGGCAATCACCATAAAGAATAACAAGGCAACTGTAGCGGCCAAAGAGTGTATATTATGCGGCTACTGTGGCGCGTATTGCCCGGAATTTTGCTTAAAAATAGTTTGATTTAATAAATTTTAATAATCTGGAGGAACTATGCGCATACTAGCACTTGATGTTGGGGATAAAACCATTGGGGTGGCAGTTTGCGACGAACTTAAGTTGACAGCTCAGGGAGTTGAAGTAATTAGGCGAACATCGGCTGCTAGGGATTTCGCCAGACTCAACGAACTTATCACCCAGTATGAGGTCGGGCTGGTCGTTATTGGTTTGCCAAAAAACATGAATGGCACTATCGGACCAAGAGGCGAACTTGTAAAAGACTTTGCTAATGATTTGGTCCAAGCTGTGCCAAATGTTGAGATTAAATTTTGGGATGAACGCCTGTCTACCGTAGCCGCTCAAAAAGCACTGATTGCAGCTGATGTTAGCAGGGCTAAACGTCGGCAGGTTATCGATAAAATGGCTGCTGTTTTCATCCTGCAAGGATATCTTGACAGTTTATCCCGGGGGTA
>JAQSXM010000086.1 GCA_029256645.1 Sporomusa sp.
TGCTGGCTGCCACTGGCCATCTGTTGACTTGCTGCAGCGATTTGGTTCACTTGATTGGATACCGCTGCAATTAATTCTGAGATATCTTTAAACACCTTACCTGCCGAAGCTACAACATCTGCCCCGACCTTAACCTCGCGGGTGCTCTCATTCATCGACACCACAGCCAAATCAGTGTCTGTTTGAATCTCGCCAATTAAAGCAGCGATCTGCTTTGCCGCTTGCTGGGATTGTTCCGCAAGTTTTCTTACCTCCTCGGCGACAACCGCAAAACCGCGGCCTTGTTCACCTGCTCTTGCCGCCTCAATTGCGGCGTTGAGGGCGAGGAGGTTTGTCTGCCCGGCGATACCGGCGATAGTTCCAACAATGCTGCCAATCTCGGTCGACCTAGTACCTAGTTTCTCAACCCCCTGGGCAGAATTTATCACTGCAGTTTCAATGATCAGCATCTGACCAAGAGCATTATCTATGACTTTACTGCCCTGATTGGTAGCATCAGTAGTTTTGTTCGCTGTTGTAGCAGCCTGCTGGGCATTACCGGCTACCTGCTCTAAGCCTGCAACAATTTGTTCAATGGCACTTGAGGTTTCTTCAATCGAAACTCGTTGCTCTTCTGCCCCCTGCGCCATATCGGCAATAGTAGCTGCTACCTGATTAACCGCCTTAGCTGATTGTTCGCCGCTTGCCGTAAGTGTTCGCGCGGCTGAGGTCAGTGTCTCAACCGAAGAATTAACATTTGCAAGCAGCGCTTTCAAACGATCCATCATTTTGTTAAAACCACCGGCTAATGTCCCAATCTCATCTTTTGTCGATACCTCAACAGACTGGGTTAAATCCCCGCCGGCAACCCACTCTACAGCCGTCACCAGTTTACGGATCGGATTGGTCAGTTTATTGGCGATAATAATTGCAATAACGATAACTACCAGCATTACCAAAAGTGAAACAGCACCAACTATCGTTGCTACTTTATTGCGGGCCGCTTTAAGGGTTTCAATATTTTTGCCGACAAATAATGCGCCGATCGGTTTATCCCCTGGCCCCTGAAGTGGCGTATAGGCCGTTATATATTGATTTCCGACTACTTCGGCTTCACCAATATATTCCTGCCCATCTTTGAGTACTTTACCGGCAATTTGTTCATTTAAGGTAGTACCCAATACGCGCTGCCCGTCTTTAATAATCGTTGTGGCAACCCGGGTATCCCCTAAGAACAGGGTTACATCTGTACTAAATGTTTCTTTGATTCGGTCCACAACACGGTCATCACTGATATAATATCCGGCCGAGATTACACCAATAATCCGGCCGTCTTCATCTCTTACAGGGGTCCCGGCCCGGGCAGAAAACTTGACCACAGTACCGGATTCAATAGCCGCAAAAGCTGTGCCTCTAAGCGCAGTTTTAACATTCTCCTGATTAGCTACATTGTCACCCTTCTTCTGTTCATGTGTACGGACAATTACTTTTCCTGTCTCATCGGTTATTGTGGCAAAATCAATATTGGCCCGCGTAAGCAAAGGGCCAAGCTGCTCTAAAACTGAAACCGCATCTTTGTCTTTTATGGCTTTGATAACACCTGGGTGACTAGCCATAACAGCGCCAAAATTCAATGCATTTTTTTGATAATCTTTAAGTGTAATCGTAAGCCCTTTCATTCCCTCCCGCACCTGCTCGGTAGCAATATCATTATTATATTCATCAAATAAATACAACGCAGGTACCAGGGTAGCCACCACGGCAACCAGAGTAAGCAATACAGCAAACAAAATCAGTTTTAGTTTAATACCGCCACTCCTAAAGAGGTTAAGTCCAGAATCTCCTTTAAAAATCGTTTTCACTCTTCATCACTCCCCAATATATCGTTATATCATCTCACTCTAAGCAAATTACAAACAGCTTGAATCGATAGCCAGCTGGTTCTTTAAAATTTTTGCTTGCTCGTTTCCCTCGACCAGCATTGTATAGATGTTCTCGGGTGAGGTCGGATGTGCAAAAAAGTATCCTTGTACCTCATTACATCCCAGTTCTCTCAGCATTGATAACTGGCGTTCGGTTTCAACCCCCTCGGCAGTAACCGATAGACCCAGGATCTGGCCTAATGTTATAATTGCCTGAACGATAGAGCGACTCTCAGGTGAGTCTTCTGCATCCTGCACAAACTTCTTATCTATTTTCAGCACATCTACTGGTAATAATTTGAGATTGGTCAGCGAAGAGTGGCCTGTACCAAAGTCATCCATGGCGATACTCACGCCCATAGCCCGAAAGTCTTTAAGGGTTGTGATTGCCTGCTCTACGTCTTGCATGATCATACTTTCAGTAATCTCCAATTCAAGTTGAGCCGCCTCAACCTGTGCCTCATTGAGAGCACAGGCAATGCCTTCTACTAAATTGTGCTGGTAAAACTGACGAGCTGACAAATTTATCGAAACCGGCAGGGTAAAACCACTCTCACTCCAAGCCTTAATTTGCCGGCAGGCAGTGATCAAAACCCATTCACCAATACTGTCAATAAGCCCTGTAGCTTCGGCTAGAGGAATAAATTGTCCGGGGCTTACTATCCCTAACTCCTTATTTTGCCAGCGAAGCAAGGCCTCAACGCTGTTAATTTCTCCGGTTTCAAGGCTGATCCGTGGCTGGTATACAAGGAAAAACTCATTGTTCTCAAGGGCATTGCGCAGCTTTGTCTCCATTTCAAGGTTCTGTAAGGCATTGGACGAGAAATTCACGGTATAGAATTTGTATTGATTTTTACCTTGTGCCTTCGCCTGGGCAACAGCCATATCGGCATTTTTCATGAGCGTTATTGCATCTTTGCCATCCTCCGGTGATACGCAGATGCCGATATTGGCAGTTAGAGAAAACTGGCGGCACTCAACAAGCCAGGGTAGCCGGCAGGCAGTCAGAATATCTTCAGCTAAGACAGTTAACTGAGCCCCGTCAACCATTCCGGGTACAGCCAGTAAAAATTTATCACCCCACACATTGGCAATTGTGCAGTTTTCCGGGGTACTTTGAATTAATCTCTTTAATACATCGCTGAGTAATTTATACCCCTCCTGGTGCCCGGCAATATCATTAATGAGGCTAAATCCATGTAAATCAATCATCATGACGCCAACCCGCTGCTGTTTGACAGCTAGCAGCCCAGTTAGCGTTCCCTGGAAATAATTCCTGTTCGGCATGCCGGTTATAGAGTCATGAAAGGCTAAATAGTTTGCTTTCGCCACAGCTTTTTTTTCCTCGGCAAGCTCATGGCGAAGCTTATAGTAAGCAAAAAACAAAATGAAAGCTGACGGAAAAACCATTAAACTAATGCTGGGCATCGAAAAAGACAAGCGGTCTGGTACTAGGTTAATCTGAAAAAATACAAGCAGAGTAATGTATAATGTCAATATTCGTAGTGGATTAGACTGAATCATTGCCAATAGTCTCATCGTACCTCTCCATTTATAAGTATTAAAAGCAGAACACAAATTGGAGTAAATAAAAAAGGCTAAAGCATCTAAGCGATGACTTTAGCCTTCAGTTTACTGATGAGCTTTCTGCAATATACTTATATAGTGTATAAAAAGTGCCGGGATTAGCCTAATAATTAAAGTTTATTAGGACATATAATAACATACATTTCTAAATAATGTCAAATGTTTGTTGGTATATTCTAGTCGAAAATATCTAATGTATTGATCCTCTTGACACGTACTTTTCATTGATGTATACTCTAATAAAGTTACATATGTGCGCTGATCAGAAAGACTGAAGGCCAAAGTTTCTATTAAAGAGACTTGGTCTTTTTTTGTTTGGTAAATTCAGGGATAAGAAAGAGTGGTACATCAGTGAGTATTAACTGGGAATTTATAATGATGACTTTACCGTTGTATGAGAAAGCGGCCTGGCTGACGTTAAAGCTTGCGGTACTGGGAATAGGAGCATCTTTGATCATCGGGCTACTGTGCAGCATTGTCTTATATCACAAGACAACAGGCCTGATGCGATTGGTGCAAGCCTATATAGAGCTTTCTCGCAATACGCCGCTACTCATCCAGTTATTCTTTTTATATTATGGTTTGACAAAATTAGGCTTAACCCTGAGTGAACATACCTGCGCCATTATCGGGCTGGCTTTTCTGGGCGGCAGCTATATGGCTGAAGCATTCCGTGCCGGTATTCAGTCAGTAAGTAAGTCCCAGATTGAATCAGGTCTTAGTATCGGGCTTTCCAATTCGCAGCTAATCCGCTATGTTATTTTGCCTCAGGCGTTTTCAGTAACATTACCGTCCTTAGGCGCCAATTGCATATTTTTACTGAAAGAAACCTCCATCGTCGGGGCAATTGCAATACCGGAACTGATGCATATTACCCAGGACTTAATCGGGATGTATTATCAAACTTTTGAATCACTACTCATGCTGGTGGTTGCATATCTGATTATGCTGTTACCTTTATCAATCTTTTTGACCTGGCTGGAAAGGAAGGTGCGCTATGCTGAGTTCGGGAATTGACGTGCTTACTGAAGGGATCAACCTGCAACGGTTATTAGGAGGTTTGTTAATAACTGCCCGCATTGCCTTCATTTCGATTATCATTGGTTCATTGCTGGGCATCATTCTTGGTTTAATCAGGACATCAAAATCCCGGCTAATCCGCTTTCTGTGCCGTTTTTACCTGGAGGTATTTAGAATAATCCCTATTCTGGTTTGGTTGTTCATCGCCTATTTTGGTGTTACCAGCCTGCTTAATATCCATTTAGAGGGTGAGCTCGTCGCAGTTATTGTATTTAGCCTGTGGGGTGCCGCGGAAATGAGCGATATTGTCAGAGGCGCACTAGAATCTTTGCCAAAACATCAAATTGAATCAGGCAAGGCTCTTGGTCTTAGCTTTTGGGGCCTTTACCGCTATGTGTTAATCCCCCAAGCCGTACGGCGGCTATTGCCTGGCGCGATGAATTTATCCACCAGAATGGTCAAAACTACCTCGCTGGTCGTTATGATTGGCGTTATTGATGTAGTAAAGGTTGGTCAGCAGATTATCGAAAGATCACTTTTGAAGGCGCCTGCCGCTTCCTTTTGGGTTTATGGCCTAATATTCATCCTATACTTTATTATTTGCTATCCACTGTCTAAGCTATCAAAGAAATTAGAAACCAAATGGGAAAGTTAGGGAGGGTTTATCATTATCACCGAAAATACCCAGGTATTACTTGAAATAAAGGATCTGCATAAGGAATTTGACCAGAAAACGGTATTGGACAACATTAACCTCACCATCCACAAAGGCGAGGTTGTTGTTATCCTGGGCCCATCAGGCTGTGGCAAAAGCACCCTGCTTAGATGTCTTAATGGCCTGGAAGCCATCCAGGGAGGTGATATTAGCTTATCCGGTAAAAACATTACCGGCAAAAGCGTAAACTGGCAGGAAATTCGCCAGCAAGTGGGCATGGTATTCCAAAACTATGACCTCTTTCCCCATATGACAGTTATGGAAAACATTCTTCTCGGGCCCTTGAAGGTACAACAAAGAGATAAAAAGGAGGCGACAGAGCAAGCTGAGCAGTTACTTGACCGGGTGGGCTTACTTGATCGTCAGCATTCTTATCCCCGTCAGCTATCCGGCGGACAAAAGCAGCGAATCGCTATTGTACGCGCCCTATGTATGAATCCGGAGATTATGTTATTTGATGAGGTTACCGCCGCCCTTGACCCGGAAATGGTACGTGAGGTATTAGATGTTATCCTGGGCCTTGCCAAGCAGGGAATGACAATGGTAATTGTGACACATGAAATGGGGTTTGCCAGGGCTGTTGCTGATCGCATCGTCTTTATCGATGCAGGGAGAATATGTGAAATAGCCAAACCGGCTGAGTTTTTTTCCAGCCCCAAAACAGAGCGTGCTCAGCAATTTTTAAATATATTTCAATACTAAATCTTATAAACGAAGGGACGATGTATCGTGAGTATTAAAAAAATTATTGTGTTAGTTTGCAGTGCTTTATTCTTAATAGGAGTTTTGGCAGGTTGCGGCGGAGCAGCAACCAAAACAGATAGTAAACAAGAGGGCTCGCCAAAGAGCGTTATTGAAGACATTAAAAAACGTGGTACCGTTAAAATTGGTATCTTCGGTGACAAACCTCCCTTTGGCTTTATCGATGCCAATGGCAAAAATCAAGGATTTGATGTGTATATTGCCAAACGGCTTGCCAAAGACCTTTTGGGCGATGAATCCAAGATAGAATTCGTATTACTTGAGCCGGCCAGCCGCGTGGAGTACTTACAAACTAATAAAGTTGACATTGTTTTAGCCAACTTTACTGTCACCGAAGAAAGAAAGCAAAAGGTTGATTTCGCCAACCCGTATATGAAAGTTTCTCTGGGTGTAGTCTCACCCAAAGATGCCCCTATTACCTCAGTTGATCAATTAAAAGGCAAAAAACTGATTGTTATCAAGGGTACAACTGCTGAAACCTATTTCACAAAAAATCATCCTGATGTTGAACTGTTAAAATTCGATCAAATTACCCAGGCATTTGAGGCTCTAAAAGACAAACGTGGTGTTGCGTTATCACAGGATAATACCTTATTATTTGCCTGGGCCAAGGAAAATACCGGCTTTACTGTAGGCATTGCGACCTTAGGCAGTCTTGATACCATTGCCCCGGCAGTAAAACAAGGCAACAAAGAACTGCTTGACTGGATTAACAAGGAGTTAGACACCCTTGGTAAAGAAAACTTCATCCATAAGGCTTATGATGCAACCTTAAAACCTGTTTACGGTGATACCATCAATCCGGAAGACATTGTCGTCGAAGGTGGCAAACTTAAATAAGCACAATGAGGCGAATCAGTTTTTTAAGCTGATTCGCCTCCTATTTTTTTCAGACTGTGTTATAATGTTACTAATCGCTGATCAGCAGGAAACTGAAGGCAAAACTTTACCTATTATGGTAGAGTTTTGCCTTTTTAGTTGTTATCACTAAAAGTCAAAGAGTAATGGGGAACGGGGTGGAGATTATACAACCGGATAAATCCATTCATTACAGCTGGATTATATTGCTAACAACCTTCCTGACATTGATCCTTGCGGCCGGTATCCGCTCTACGCCAGGTGTACTGATAGTCCCCTTAGAGCATTATTTTGGCTGGAGCCGGACGGTTATTAGTCTTGCGCTGGCCATAAACCTGTTACTGTACGGCCTTTGTGGCCCTTTTGCCGCTGCGCTGATGGACTTATACGGGACGAGGCGTATCATGGCACTGGCTTTGCTTTTAATCGCCGTTGGCACCAGCTTAACAACCTGGATGAATGCCCCCTGGCAAATGATTGCCTTATGGGGGGTAGTGATTGGGATCGGCAGTGGCTTTTTATCGCCGGTTCTGGGAACAGTCGTTGCCAATCGCTGGTTTGTAACCCATCGGGGGTTAGTTGTCGGCATCTTTAGCGCAGCCGGATCGGCTGGACAACTGTTATTTCTTCCCCTGTTCTCTAAATTTCTCGCAGTGTCTACCTGGCAAACAGTAACCGGGTTCATCTCATTTGCGGCTCTGTCTGTTATGGTGGTTGTCAGCCTGATTATGCGCAATAAACCAGGTGATATCGGTCTCCTTCCTTATGGCGCTTTACACCCTGCCGATATAGCTAACGCCAAAGAAGCTAACGCTTTTACGGCCGTATTTACCGGCCTAAAAACGGCTGTGAGCAATAAAGATTTCTGGTTATTAACAAGTAGCTTTTTTGTTTGTGGCGCTACCTCCAGTGGGCTGATCGGCACACATTTTATTCCGGCCTGCATTGATCATGGTATGTCTGAGGTTACGGCGGCCGGGCTGCTTGCGTTTTCAGGCATCTTCAATCTCATTGGGGCCATGTCGTCAGGCTGGCTTTCGGATAGATACGACAATCGCTGGTTATTATTCTGGTTCTATATTCTGCGGGGAACCTCCCTGGCCTGGCTGCCCTTTCAATTTGACGCCGGCACTACCACGCTGATCATTTTTGTTATTGTAAATGGGCTAGACTGGATTGCCACCCTGCCGCCGACCATCCGCCTGACAACAGATATTTTCGGAAAACAGAGTGGTATTATCTTTGGCTGGATGATGGTATTCCACCAATTAGGCGCAGCCCTGGCAACCTTTTCCGGTGGAGCATTGCACACCTTACTCGGGGACTATCAGTGGTCTTTCATAGCAGGCGGAATGCTGTGTTTTATTGCCTGCGGGTTAGTTATTAAAATCCGGAAATAGCACCATTTATTGAATATATAAAGCCGGCTTTCTGTTAGAAGCCGGCTTTATACATGGCTGTTACAGCGGACCGCCGTATTTTACCATCAGATCTTCCATGAGGTTTAGCCCACCGCGGTAGCCGACATAGCTGCGGTCAATAATCAGCCGGTCATAGGACGGAAAAGACACACTGAGAAATAATGCACCGCCAAGTTCTGTTTCGGCAATATACCGCTCCAGTGAGCTGGCAAATACGATTTGCATCGTATAATTACGGAGCAATAACCTGATCTTATGGGCATCGATTTCAAAAACCACTTTCGGTTTTAACACACTTTCCAACCCCTCAGTCAAATCCCGGGTAATTCTGTCCCGGTATTCTGCCGGGGGATCATCTGTAACAATCACAACTTCAGGATTAAACCCAAGCTCATTGGTCGCATATTTGGTAACGGCTATCGCTGTGCTGCTGTCGGCAACCACCGCATAGTATGCGTGCGGTATGGCAACAACCAGTATATTACCGATATATTCAGTAAAGCGGTAGGCATTTTGTTCCTCCTCCGCCGCCACTTTAGCAACGACCGTGTCAGCTATCTGAAGTTTATGCCCCAGAGTTTGCAAGAACAGCGTCGTATCCTTAGGCCCGATTGGCAAGGATGAAAAAACATGATACGGGGTACCAAAGCGCTCTTCAAGTTTTTTAGCGGTGTTGATCCCCCATACGGAAAACACCAGGTTCAACTCTGCAGCAGGAATCTTATGTAGTGCCTCCAAACCGTTCAGATCGCCGAATATAATATTCGCTTCGACACCAATCGTCCGCAAATGCTCTTTGAGATTTCGCAGATCCCCTTTCCAAAAGAGATTTTGCGTGGGAACAACCCCGAGAATGTTAACTGTGTGCTTTTTTACCGGCTGATCTTGTAACAGCTGGTCGATGACCGCGTCAAAATAAAGTTCATATCCCTTATACGAATTTCCTGAAAAGCCTGCTGTCTTAACATGAATAACAGGCGCACGTTCCTGAAATTCCGCTACCACTGAATCTACATCATCGCCAATCAAGGCCGGTACGCAAGCTGAAATTACCGTATATAAATCACCTGGCATCAGACCAATAGTACTGTCAATCAGTTTTCTCAGTTTGTCTTCGCCGCCAAAAATGACATGTTCTTCTACCAAAGTGGAGCAGGGTGTGCTGGCGCCGCCCACCGGTCCAGGGCTGTTCAAGCCTGAGGCAAAACTCTGGCCAAAATTTTGGGCAAAGCCGCAACCGCCCCCCGAATGGAGGATAGGCACAGAACCAAACGTCGCCAGGGCAGCTGCATAGGCGCCCCCCATCGAGCAAGAATATCTGGGGGCTTCAACCACTTCAGGAAATAAATCCGGTTCTTCTTTAACTAGCGGCATCACTTATTTTGCCTCCTTATTTGCAAAATAAAGCGGGTTAGGTTGTTGGTACCACCATTCGTTATATACATCAGGCGTCTTTTCCAGCATTGTCTTCTGGAACGAGCGGTTTTTGGTCGATTGCAGCAGGAAATTACCGGCAGCGATTGCACCTTTATAGCCGGCCTGGGCACTCCAGGGACGGGCATCTCCCCTGGACGAATGAATCCTGGTTGCACCGCGGTCCCGCTTATACGCGCTCCCCTGGAAGGGACATGTCAAAGCAATGTCCGGATTATAACGGCGTGTGTGATGGGCTACCTCTGCCGCCTGGAAGGTATTAACCAATACATCAAAGTCTCCGACCTTGTCAATGAGCTTTTCTGTTTCGTCTGCCACCAGATCGTCAAAATCCAGGCAAATAGCCGCCGGTGTTTTTACCCCTAATTCATTGAAAAACGGAACCTGAGTAAGCAACCGGCCCTGCCCTAAGGAGCCAAGGACATTGATATCGTTACCATTGCCAATTCTCGCAAATTCCTGCTGAATCAGCTCAAGCTTCGGCAACCATTCATCATGTTCTTCGGCAATCAGCTTTTCCACTTCATTTTCTTTACCGGTATAGTAAGCAATGGCCCTCAACCATTCATCCGTATGTTCTATCCCAATCGGCGAAGGGTATAAAAAGTATGGTACTCCATATTCCTGCTCCAGCCCCCGCGACAGGTAATCGGTAAATGACGAGCAAATCGGCGCAGTAAC
>JAQSXM010000087.1 GCA_029256645.1 Sporomusa sp.
AATTCGCTATTAGATACTTCCGGCAGAATGACCCAGGCAAGCAAGGCGACGCGTGTTGCAGACCGCTTAGATCAGTATCTGCTTGATGGTAAGGCTAATATTAATGCTTTGGCAAAGACACCTTTTATAGCAGCAATGGGGTCTGTGGAACAGACAAAAACCTTGAAGGCTTTTTATGAAGGGAATGGTATGTTTGAACTGATCTTCTGTATAAATCCTCAGGGGATTATCCAAAATACCTGGCCGTACTCCGACTTTGGCGGAAAAAAAGACTTTACTGACCGGCAATGGTTTAAAGATGTTGTTAGTGCAAATACAACTGTGATCTCTGATACCTATGTGTCTGCATTTACCAAACAGGCAACTGCGCCTATTGTTGCACCAATCCTGGATGAAAAGGGACAACTGCTTGGTTATATTGGTGGCAATATCAAGCTTGACAATGTAACTACTCTGGCTAAAGAGTTAAATGAGGGGGCTACCGGCAAAGCCATTATTCTCGATAAAAAGTTATTCTATCTTACTGATAGTCGTATTGAAGAAAAAGCGAAAGCACATGAGTTATTCAATAATGAGCAGATTTTACCGATCATTGCGAGTGGTACCGGGCAGGTTGCCGTTGTTGAATCTAATCTGGTAAGCTTTGCGCCTATTGGCCAGACCGGCTGGTCGGTGTTAAAACTGCAAAATACGGCAGAATCAATGGCCAGTGCCGACGATTTGCAAAAATTTATTGCGATAGTTATTATCGTTTCTGTCTTAGGTATTGGTTTGGTTGGTTTTTATTTGGTAAAACGAATAAGTAAGCCGATCACTGCCATTGCTGCGGTTGCTGAACAGATCGCTGCCGGACAGATTGTTAAAGCCGATGTTGCTTATAGTGGCGATGACGAGTTGCGGCGTCTCATCAACTCTTTTGGGACAATGACAGAAAACCTTCAATCCTTACTCCAGCAAACAAGCCAATCGACTGTGCTAGTGGCTAATGCCACAGGGCTTTTGTCAGCTAATGCCGAGCAGTCTGCGCAGGCCTCAAATCAGATTGCCATGTCGATTGGAGAGGTAGCATCCGGTTCTGAAAAACAGATTTATGCAGTCCAGAAAACGGTGGCTATTGTTGAAGAAATGGCTCAAGGCCTTGACGGGGTTGTTGCCAGTATGAATGAAGTAGCTGAGGCTTCGCAGCGGACGGCACTTGCGGCTAATACCGGCAACAAAGAAATTGTTTCAGCAATTAAGCAGATGAATCATATTGAAACCACTGTAAATAGTCTGGCACAGGTAATTACTAAACTTGGCGAACAGTCGCAAAAAATCGGACAGATTATTAATACTATCTCAGGCATCGCCAGCCAGACAAATTTGCTGGCGCTCAACGCAGCTATTGAAGCAGCCCGGGCTGGTGAGCAGGGACGTGGTTTTGCTGTTGTTGCGGAAGAGGTGCGGAAACTTGCTGAACAATCGGAGGATGCGGCCAAACAGATTGCCACACTCATCAGGGATGTCCAGCTTGATACCGAAAGTGCTGTTGCTGCAATGAACGATGGCAGCAGGCAGGTGAAGGTTGGTTCTGATGTGGTCAACTCAGCCGGAAAGGTCTTTGGTGAGATTGAGACATTAATTGAAGCCGCGGCAGGTAAGATACATACCGTTTCTGCAGACGCACAACAAATGGCAGAACGGGGCGAGCAGATTGTTGCCTCAGTGCGGGGAATTGAGGCAATAAGCAAAGAGAATGCAATGTATACCCAATCTGTTTCTGCTGCTACGGAAGAGCAAACTGCTGCGATGCAGGAAGTCGCCTCATCAAGTCAGAGTCTGGAAAACATGGTAGAAGAACTCAATGCAGTGGTAAAACGATTTAGAATTTAACCTGACAGTAAAATGATATTGAAAAAGCAAGGGTAGCCGGTAGCTGGTTAGTTCTTGCTTTTTTCGTATGTTTAGGGCTATGTTTCGGGTCTAACATTGTGGTATTATTAATGAAATTCAGGTTCGCTATTTATAGATAATTATTTTTTGAGCTTAAGAAGGGAAGACCATAATGACTTTGGCGACAAAATTACTGGATTGGTATGATAAAAATGGTAGAGACCTGCCCTGGCGTAAAGATAAAGATGCCTATAAAATATGGGTTTCTGAGATTATGCTGCAGCAAACGCGGGTAGAGGCAGTAAAAGACTATTATAGTCGGTGGCTGGATCGGTTTCCGACATTGGCCGTGTTAGCTCAGGCATCTGAGCAGGAAGTACTTAACTATTGGCAGGGGCTGGGTTATTATAGCCGGGCCAGGAATTTATTGGCAGGTGTCAGGGAGGTATGTTCTAAATATGGCGGCAAGGTACCTGACAATCCAGCTACGATACGGCGATTACCCGGGGTTGGTGAATATACGGCCGGGGCTATCGCCAGCATCGCCTATAACCAGGTTGCTCCGGCAATTGATGGCAATGTTCTTCGGATATTCAGCCGGCTGTTCTGCCTGGATGGAGATATTACTAAGTCGGCGACCAAGCGGGAAATTGATCGATTAATCAGGCAGAATATTTCTGATCAATACCCGGGTGATTTTAATCAGGCGTTAATGGATTTAGGTGCCATGATCTGCATTCCCCGGCGGCCTCGCTGCCAATTGTGCCCGTTAATTAATCTATGCGAGGCTTACGCCCGGGAGGTTCAGGATATGCTGCCGGTACGGGCGCCGAAGAAGGCACCACAACTGGTTATACTGGCTGCAGGGGTAATGCTGCGGAACGGGAAATACCTGGTGCAACAGCGCCCGGAAACCGGTCTGTTAGCCGGGATGTGGGAGTTTCCCACGATAGAAGTTATTGAGGGGGACGTGGCAGCTGAGCGGTTAAAAGCAGCATTCTGGAATGAGCTGCGACAATCAGTAAGTATTAAGGAAGAAATATTTCACTGCCACCATATTTTTAGTCATCGTAAATGGGATATCTCTTTTTACCAATGCGAATGGCTGGCTGGGGATGACCTAAAAGATAAGGCTTGTTGGTTAAGTTCATTAGAATTAAGATCAGTGCCCTGGGCTGGACCTAACCACAAAGTGGCTTTGTGGTTAGAACAAAAGGCTATGCAACAGATATAGATAAACTACTCCCGAATCATGTGATTGGGGAGTAGTTTTTTTTTGTGAAGCTAAAAATATATACCCCTGTGTGTAACCAATAACGAAACCGCAACATAGCATATAACAGATAGCCTGATAGTTAGCTGAGGCTAAAAAAAATAATATATCTGTTAGCTATAGCTAACTTATATTTTTTGGCAATCTGTTAGCTAAGGTTAAGTTAGGGAGGTTGGTGTGTATGAGTGTTCAGCAGATTTCAACAATTGCTCTTTCCGAATTGGCAGTAGGGGCATCCTGTTATGTGGCCAGTGTGGAGCTTGAGGGGTTATTGAGAAGAAGGATACTGGATTTGGGAATGGTGCCAGGTACATCTGTTCGCTGTGTGCGGAAAAGTCCGGCCGGTGATCCGATTGCTTATGCTGTCAGGGGCAGCACTATTGCCCTCCGGACAGATGATGCCCGCCTTATCCGGGCCTATATACCAGATAACACATGCACAGATGGGGGGAAATAAACAGTGGCACAGGTGATAGAGTCTACCAGGCGTGTATTACGGGAACATTTTGGGATTAACACCTGCCCTGGTCAGTTCGTGATTGCACTTGCAGGTAATCCTAATGTTGGCAAAAGTACAGTTTTTAACGCGTTGACCGGCTTGCGGCAGCATACCGGCAACTGGCCGGGCAAAACGGTCGATAATGCCCAGGGAACCTTTATGCATAATAATAAATCATTTTTACTGGTGGACTTACCAGGTACTTATTCCATTTTGGCTCATACCGCAGAAGAACAGATCGCCCGGGATTTTATCTGCTTTGGCCGTCCTGATGTAACCTTGGTTGTGGTAGATGCGACCTCACTTGAAAGAAACTTAAATCTTGCATTGCAGATAATGGAAATGACTCCGAAGGTTGTTGTTTGCGTCAATCTTATTGATGAAGCCAGAAAAAAAGGGATTGAGGTCAATATTGAGATGTTGGAAAAAGAACTTGGCGTGCCGGTGGTAGCAACAGCAGCACGCCAGAATGAAGGCCTTGCTCACCTAATATATACCTTGCATCAAGTAGCCACAGGTGAGTGTAAGACCAAACCTAACCAGTTAAAGTACTCGCCTGAGGTAGAGCAGGCAGTGCAACTGCTGTTGCCAAGTGTCGAGCGTCTTATTGGTAACAAGCTTAATTCCCGGTGGGTAGCCCTCAGGCTTCTGGATGGTGACAAAGCGTTTATTGAAAGTATCGGAATGCATTTAAAGTTGACCGGTATAAGTGTTATCAAGGAGGCCGCAAACAGATGAAAGACAATGTTAAACCCATGAATACGCTGGCACAGTTATGCGCGGAGGCTGATTCTATCCGTCTCCGCCAGGATAACAGTATGGGCGATAAAATCGTTGAAGATATCTACGCTAATGCCGAAAGTATTGCCCGGAAAACGGTTAAATCACCCGCAGCAGATAAGTCGCACTGGGATAACAAGCTAGACGATATTTTGACATCGCGGATCTTTGGCTATCCAATTATGCTAATGCTGCTTGGTATGGTTTTCTGGATAACAATTGAAGGTGCTAACATTCCGTCACAAATGCTGGCCAATGCGTTTTTCAGTTTCCAGGAGCAGTTAACTATCTGGTTTCAGGCAGCCGGTGCACCGGCCTGGTTGCATGGAATGCTGGTTCTTGGCCTTTACCGTGCCCTCGCCTGGGTTATCTCGGTAATGCTGCCGCCGATGGCGATATTTTTCCCGTTGTTTACTCTATTGGAGGATTTGGGGTATCTGCCCCGGGTTGCTTTCAATCTTGATAATATGTTCAAAAAATGTAAGGCTTGTGGCAAACAGATACTAACGATGTGTATGGGGTTTGGCTGCAACGCTGCAGGGATAGTGTCCTGCAGGATTATTGATTCGCCCCGGGAAAGGCTGATAGCCATATTAACCAATAACTTTGTGCCTTGCAATGGCAGGTTTCCAACCCTTATCGCAATAGCAACTATTTTTGTAGGAGGGGCTTTGGCACCCCAGTATGAGACTGCTGCTGTCACTGTATTTATGACCAGTCTGGTAATGCTCGGGGTTGCCTTCACCTTTGCGGTTTCCTGGCTGCTATCACATACAGTCCTTAAGGGCGAGGCTTCTTCAATGGTATTGGAACTGCCGCCTTATCGCAAGCCGCAGATTGGTGCTGTTATTTACCGGTCGATGATTGACCGCACCCTGTTTGTTCTTAAACGCGCGGTTATCATGGCAGCTCCGGCAGGCGTTCTTACCTGGATTCTTGCCAATGTGTACATAGGTGATATTAGTATTCTGCAGCACCTTGCCGGATGGCTGCAGCCGTTTGCTTACGCAATCGGACTTGACGGATACATTCTGTTGGCCTTTATCTTAGGGCTACCCGCCAATGAGATTGTTGTGCCGATTTTACTGATGAGTTATTTATCCACCGGGTATATGATTGAGCTTGATGAATTGACAGAGTTGCATCAAGTATTTATCAGCCATGGCTGGACTTGGTTAACGGCTCTGAACACGATGTTGTTCTGCTTGCTTCACTGGCCGTGCACCACAGCACTACTTTCAACATATAAGGAATCAGGCAGTGCCAAGTGGACGTTTTTAGCTTTCTTACTACCGACAGTAGCTGGATTTGCTGTATGCTATGTTGTTGCTCAGTCGGCTCGCTTGTTAGGCTTGGTATAGTATTTGGTGGCAGGGGCAGTCAGCGGTCCCTGCCTTTTTTACATGATCAGAAAGTATATCAGATTTCTTATGAATCTGTCATCTGGCAGCTTTCAAGAAATGTGTATAAGTGCTGATAAACATCAGGATTTTTTCGCATAAATACCACCAGTGCCTGGATTGAACCTATAGTGGATTTAGACAGATAGTGTTCGATTGCCTCGGCCTCGGCAGCAATATTGCAGTTTGCACGCAGCATTACTAAGAATTCCTGAATAATCTGGTTGCGACGGACAAGGAATTTACCGGTTTCGATGCCTGTAGCAGTCAGACCGATATGGCCATATTTTTGATAGGTAATGTAGTTGAGGGCTTTAAGTTTGCGCATGGCCTTGGTAACCGAGGGCAGGGAAACATTGAGCTTGTGACTGATATCGGTAACCCGTACAACACCGAGGCTGGTGTGAAACCGGTATATTTCCTCAAGATAGTCTTCCAGACTTGGTGAAAGCATACACACCCCTCCGCGTTAAACAGTGTAACTATAATATTGATAATGTTTCTCAGTACGTTATTTTGGCAACTACTATATACTATGATGAATTCCAGAATTATGAACCTTCCATTGAGAAAAAAGAAAGGCACTTGTTTATTCAACATACAATATCGTTCGGGGGATCAAACAATCCGGCTGGTACCCGGCATGGCCGTGGGGAGTGCTATATATTACTCTGAATGTAAAGCCCAAATATGATATAGCCAGGAAAGCAACTAATAACATAAAAATTCAATATTTTTCGACAATTAGTGATGGAATATTTAAAAAAAATCATAATTTATCATTCAAATTTTAATATTCATGCAGGATAAAGAGCTCTCCTAAAAGAACATATAAAGCACAATAAATTTTCATATATAACCTTTAAAAATAAGCTGAAATCTTGTTCTTTTTTTTGTGCAATTTGGGAGTTGATTAGTGTCTGTCAGACAACCAACGGTCAGACTAGCAACAGTCAGACAGACACTGGTTCTAATATTATTTAAGAAGGAAGGGATCCCCCTATGGCAAAAATGAAAACTATGGATGGCAATGCTGCAGCAGCTCATGTGGCCTACGCGTTTACGGAGGTTGCCGCAATTTATCCAATCACACCGTCATCCAACATGGCAGAGAACGTTGATACTTGGGCATCAGAAGGTCGCAAAAATATTTTTGGACAAACGGTTCGGGTTGTAGAAATGCAATCTGAAGCCGGTGCAGCTGGTGCAGTACATGGCTCACTGCAAGCCGGTGCATTGACAACTACTTTTACAGCATCCCAGGGTCTATTGCTGATGATTCCCAATATGTATAAGATTGCAGGGGAACTCTTGCCTGGAGTATTACACGTAAGCGCCCGGGCAGTAGCGGCCTCAGCCCTTAATATTTTTGGTGATCACCAGGATGTTATGGCAACCCGCCAGACCGGCTTTGCCTTGCTTGCCGAAAGCAGCGTGCAGCAGGTAATGGATTTGGCTGCTGTTGCCCATCTTGCGGCTATCGAGAGCCGTGTTCCGTTTTTAAGCTATTTTGATGGGTTCCGGACCTCTCATGAAATTCAAAAGGTTGAGACCTGGGATTATGATGATCTGGCTAAACTTGTTAATCAGGACGCTTTAGCCGACTTCCGGAAACGGGCTCTTAATCCCGACCATCCGGTAACCAGGGGGACTGCCCAGAACCCTGATATCTACTTCCAGGGACGTGAGGTTTCCAATGAATATTACCTGGCGTTACCGGAAATTGTTGAAAAATATATGGAAAAAGTCAAGGAAGTTACCGGCAGGGAGTACCACCTGTTTAACTACTATGGCGCGCCAGATGCTGACCGCATAATTATTGCTATGGGCTCTGTTTGTGAAACAATTGAAGAAACAATTGATTATCTGAATGCTAACGGGGAAAAAGTGGGTTTACTTACCGTTCACCTTTATCGCCCTTTCTCCATTGAGCATTTCTTAAAATATATACCCAAAACTGTTACTAAAATTGCTGTGCTTGACCGTACCAAAGAACCAGGTTGTGCTGGCGAACCACTGTACCTTGATGTTAGAAATGCCTTCTATCGCAAAGCCTGGCAGCCGGTTATTGTCGGCGGCCGTTATGGACTGGGCTCAAAGGATGTTGTACCGGCCCAAATCGTTGCCGTTTATGAAAACCTTAAAGCCGAAGAGCCAAAAGACGGCTTTACTATCGGTATCATCGATGATGTTACTAATACTTCCTTACCACTGGGGGCGGATATTGATACCACGCCGGCAGGCACACGGGCCTGTAAGTTTTGGGGTCTGGGCTCTGACGGCACAGTCGGCGCCAACAAGATGGCCATCAAGATTATCGGTGACAAAACTGACCTCTTTGCGCAAGGTTATTTTGCCTATGATTCCAAGAAGTCGGGCGGCATAACTGTATCCCACCTGCGTTTTGGCAAACAACCTGTTAAATCACCATACCTGATCAACAAGGCTGACTTCATTGCCTGTCATAACCAGTCGTACGTCTCCAAATATGACGTTCTGGCCGGGTTGAAACCTGGTGGGACCTTCCTGCTCAACTGCATGTGGGATGAGAAGGAACTGGACGAAAATCTGCCTTCAGGCATGAAGAACTATATTGCTAACAATAATATTAAGTTCTATACCATTAACGCGATACAAATGGCCAGAGAGGTTGGTCTCGGTGGTCGCATCAACATGATTATGCAATCGGCGTTCTTTAAACTGGCTGACATCATCCCTGTTGAGGATGCTGTAAAATACCTTAAAGATTCTGTTGTTGATGAATACGGTCTTAAGGGCGAAAAAGTTGTCAACATGAACTTTGCCGCTATAGACCAGGGTGTAACTGCCATGGTGAAAATTAATGTTCCTGAGTCCTGGAAGGTAGCCCAGGATGCCGAGGTGGCAGTTAAAGAAGTTCCTGACTTTATCAAGAAGGTTGTTATTCCCATGAACCGCACTGAGGGTGATAAACTGCCACTGAGTGTGCTTAAAGAAATGGGCATAACAGACGGCACATTCCCGATGGGCACTGCTGCCTATGAAAAACGTGGTATTGCGGTTGATGTCCCGGCATGGGAAGTGGATAAGTGTATTCAGTGTAATCAGTGTTCCTTCGTTTGCCCGCATGCTGCTATCAGACCGGTGCTTGTTAATGAAGAGGAAATCAAAAATGCTCCTGAAGGTTTTGTTACTAAAAAAGCCATCGGTACTGAGGGGCTGCAATTCCGTATCGCTGTATCCCCCTATGACTGCACTGGTTGCGGTAATTGTGTCCAGGTATGCCCAGCCAAAGGCAAGGCGATTACTATGCAGCCGATCGGCAGCCAATTAGCCCAGGCTGATCTCTGGGACTATGCCATGACTCTCTCGACTAAACCGAATCCGGTTAAGAAAGAAACTGTTAAAGGCAGTCAGTTCGAAACTCCATACCTTGAGTTCTCCGGCGCCTGCGCAGGTTGTCTGGAAACGGCTTATGCCAAGCTGGTAACCCAACTGTTTGGTGACCGGATGATGATTGCTAATGCAACCGGTTGTTCTTCCATCTGGGGTGCTTCCGCACCTGCTACTCCTTACTGCACTGACAAACTTGGTCGTGGCCCGGCTTGGGCTAACTCCTTGTTTGAAGATAATGCCGAGTTTGGCTTCGGGATGCAGGTCGGAGTGAAACAAATCCGTGAGCGGATGGCTGCCAAGGTAACCGAGGCACTTGCTATTGCTACCGGTGATGTTAAAGTGGCACTGGCCGAGTGGCTGGATAATAAAGATCTTGGCGATGGTTCCCGTGAACGCGCTGATAAACTTAGTGCAGCTCTGGAAGCTGCCAAGGGTTCTAATGCGCTGCTTGACGAGGTTTATGGTTATAAAGACTTCTTTGTCAAACGCTCCCAATGGATTTTTGGTGGCGACGGCTGGGCGTATGACATCGGATTTGGCGGTCTGGATCATGTTCTGGCTTCCGGTGAAGATATCAATGTGTTTGTCTTCGATACCGAGGTATATTCAAATACCGGCGGTCAGTCCTCGAAAGCCACACCGAGCGCGGCTATTGCTCAATTTGCGGCCAGCGGTAAACAAACTAAGAAAAAAGACCTTGGCATGATGGCAATGAGCTATGGGTATGTTTATGTAGCTCAAGTCTGCATGGGTTCTGACAAGGCTCAGACTCTCAAGGCTATTGCCGAAGCTGAAGCCTATCCCGGACCTTCACTCATTATCGCTTACTCACCTTGTATCAACCATGGCTTAAAACTGGGTATGGGCAACAGCCAGCTTGAGTGTAAACGTGCTGTTGAAGCCGGCTACTGGGCAATGTATCGCTACAATCCGGCGCTCAAAGAACTGGGTAAAAACCCGTTCAGCCTGGATTCTAAAGCACCTACGGCCGACTTCAGAGAATTCCTGATGGGCGAAGTACGTTATTCCTCGCTCAAACAACTGTTCCCGGATCAAGCCGACGCCTTGTTTGATAAGACTGCTAAAGATGCAGCCGAACGTCTGGATGGCTACAAACGTTTAGCAAAAATGTATGATGAGGCTGCCGCTGAAGCAGCAGCTG
>JAQSXM010000088.1 GCA_029256645.1 Sporomusa sp.
CAATCGCTGTTCGCCACATATTCAGGGGGTTCTTGCCATTTGCGTTATTGATAATCTCTCGGGAATAAACACTCCCCGGAAGATTGGTCCCATGCTGAAGCTGGCCGATATTGTGTTAATTACCAAAGGGGATATCGTCTCGCAGGCTGAACGGGAAGTGTTTATGTTTAACGTACGGCAAGTAAATCCCGGCGCCAGAATTCTATTTGTTAATGGGATTACCGGTCAGGGAGCGTTTATGCTGAGCAAACATGTCATAAATGCTGAAGACGTTACAACACTGAGAAACCGGCGTTTGCGCTTCTCAATGCCCTCTTCGGTATGTGCCTACTGTACCGGAGAAACGCGGGTCGGTGAAGCTTACCAAATGGGTATGATGAAAAAGATGGAATTCAGGTGAAATTCGTGCAGAATGCAGAAATCAGGGCAGGCGTCGCTGAAAAGACCATTAATGAAATCTTCATAAACTATCCGGTCGTACAGGATTTTTTTATAAATTATAATTTGCAGGACCTGGAGAAAAATCTCACGTTGGCCCAGGCCTTAGAAAAAATACCGCCGGAACAATTGGCAGAGTTTGGTCTTGATGAATTCAGCCTGGCTGAAGAACTGGTAAAATTCATAGCAACACTGGCAAATCACCGGGACGAGCGGGAAAAAGTAAAAAATATTACAATTATCGGCGGCAGAAATAAGCAGGGAGACGCGGAGAATGTAACCCTTACGATCGCTGTCGGTGAGGTTGTCAGTATCGTTGGTCCTACCGGATCGGGGAAAAGCTGTCTGCTGGGTGACATCGAATGTTTAGCCCAGGGTGATACGCCGACCAAACGCCAGATATTAATTAATGACCACCCGCTAACCGATGAGGAACGATTTGATATGGGCAATAAAATGGTGGCGCAGCTGTCGCAAAATATGAATTTTGTTATGGATCTGAATGTCGCTGAATTTCTGGCCATGCATGCAAAAAGCCGTCTTTGCGAGAATGCCGAACAGGTGATACAGCAGTGTTTTGTCTGCGCCAATGAACTGGCCGGTGAAAAATTCACCATGGATATCAAAGTGACCCAGCTCTCCGGGGGGCAATCCCGGGCTCTGATGATTGCCGATACGGCGTATATGAGCTGTTCACCGGTTGTCCTGATTGACGAAATTGAAAATGCCGGCATTGACCGAAAGCAGGCGATCAGCCTGCTGACGGAAAACGAAAAAATTGTCTTGATTTCTACCCATGATCCACTGCTGGCTTTGGGTGCGACTAAGCGTATCGTGATAAAAAACGGTGGTATCCACAAAATTATAGAAACCTCAGACGAGGAAAGAGAAAGCCTGAGTGACATTGAAAAATTGGATGCTATCATGCTGGACGTCCGCCAACAACTGAGGCGTGGCGAAAAAGTTTCTCCGCTAAAGCTTAGTTTGTAGCAGTTGGGGTTGGCTATAAGACTAAGTCTGTTAAGCAGGATAAGGAGAAGGTTGAAAATGTGGGAATTATATGATGCTTTAATTGAAGGGATACCGGAAGAGTGCCTTGTTGATGAATTCCTATGCGGTACTTATGCGGTACTCATCCGCAGTGGCGATGGGTGCGGTTTTAGCCATGTTGTGCCAGGCGATACCCTGCCGGAAACCATAAAAAAATCACTGCATATGCCGCTGCGGAAATTGGCGGCAGGCATCAAATCCTGGAATTTTATTGAAGCCTCTGTTGGCATGGCGGCGATAAACGCCTGGTATAATTCGCCGGCAACAGCGACCGGCAACGGAATTGCTCTTACTGGCAGTTTGTTCAGTGAGGATCGTCTGAGTGATCCTTTTATTGTTTACCAAAATGAAGTGAGAAATAAGAAAGTTGCCGTTCTCGGTCATTTTCCGTATGTTGAACAGCTGCTTCAACCGGTGTGCGATCTTGCCATTATTGAACGTGAACCGGAGGAGGGGGATTATCCTGAATCAGCGGCTGAGTATATCCTGCCGGAAAGTGATTTCGTTATTCTCAGCTGTAGCAGTCTGATTTACAAAACATTGCCGCGCTTGCTGGAACTGGCCCGAAAGGCGTATGTCGTCGTTGTCGGACCATTTACACCCTTAGCGCCGGTTCTATTTTCTTTTGGTGTCAACGACTTGTCTGGTTTTGTGGTTAAGGACAATGCCGGTGCGGCACGTATTGTATCAGGATTGGAGCGAAGAGCAATATACAAAACCGGGCAAAAAGTAACTATGAAACCTTAGTGTAGTTTAGGCGTGATTTTAAAGAAAGAAGGAGTTATCATTATGCGTAAAAATTTAAAAAGAATGGTCATCCCACCGGCGGTTTGCGTTTTTCTGTTAAGTCCATTCAACCCGGTCATGGCGGAAGAGGCCAATGCAGTTGCTATTGATGAAGTGGAAGTACGTTCGACAGCATTGGCAGACTATCTGGTGACGACAGAGGTCATTACGGCGGAAAAAATTAAAGAGATGGGCGCAACTAACCTGGCAGAGGCAATTGAGCGGGTACCAGGCCTCTATGTCGCCCGCGCCGATAAAGGCAGCCGCCTGGCGCGTATTCGTGGAGCAGCATACGACCAGACAAAAGTCTACATTGATGGCATGCCGGTGTTCCCTTTGTCCGGTATTGCTTCAAACTCGGCGTCTAATCTGGAAACCATACCTGTTGACAATATTGAAAAGATTGAGATCATTAAGGGGCCCGGGCCTGTACAATATGGGACAGATTACAAAGGTGGCATTATTCTAATTACTACGAAGGATGGAAAAGGTCCAGGTCAAACCAATCTGCAGCTATCAACCGGCTCAAACAATAGTTATGATAACTATGTCTCGTATAGCGGTGGGAACAGCGATGCCGGTTACTATATAACCGCCGGTAAAAAACAAGGCGACGGGCATCTGAGTAATTCTGAATTTGATACTGAGTATCTCAATGGTAAAATCAAATGGAACCTCGGCAACGATTCTGCCCTGACACTGAGTGGCTACTATATGAATACAGACCGGGAAATACCAAACAATATTGATCAAATCACAGGGTTGGAAGTCCCAATTACTAATAATAAATGGTCTGGAGATACACTGGTGGGTGGAAAGTCGAATGTAAAGGACTGGAAATATACCGATTTTAAACAGACTAACATTGCCTTGCAGTTTGATCAAAAAACCACCAACGAATTTAAATATAATGTGAAAGTGTATCATGTAACAGATGGTAATGATCTATGGGTGTATAATGGAAATAACGCTAGCAACCCAGCTTTTGTTAACTATGCACATCCAGTCTGGTATCGCAGTGGCTGGTATTCGAAAGGGAATGGTATGGAGTTTACCGGTGATCTGCAGACTGCCCGGAATAATACTGTAACCTTTGGTACCAAATATACCCAGATTGACTGGGATACAGATGAGAACAACTCTGATCTTGATGAAAGCGGTACTGATAAACGATTTGGTTATTATATTCAGGACAATTTGAGGTTTGATGATAAAACCAATCTAACCTTGGGAGTGCGCCATGACCAGGCAAAACAGTCGTATTCGTATTACAAAACTGGCGCCGACAGTGCTCAAAACAGCAGTACGATAGATGCTACTGATCCGGTCTTTAATATTACCCATCAGCTGGATGAACAGAATTCTTTGCGTTTTTCTGCAGGTAAGTCGCATATATTTGTTATGGCCAAACAAGCTTCTAGTAATATTACAAAAGGTGTGGCGCTCCCTGATCCTGAAAGAGCTGTCAATTACGAAGTTGGCTGGAAACACAATTTTGATGAGAAGTCCTCTCTGGATATCGCGGCTTTTAATAATAAAATAACTGATCGCATCGAAAAAAATAGCGATACTACCAGTGTGTTAAATGGGACATACTACAATATTTCGGAAACGAATATAAAAGGTGTGGAATTAGAATACAACCGGAATTTCACTAAACGACTGCAAGGATTTGTCAACTATACATATCTGGATGCCAAAGATACTGATGCAACAGGAAAGGAAACAAAAGCACTCAATTTGCCGGAATCTATGTTTAACTATGGATTAACTTATTCAGTGGATAAGTTTCAGGCGACAGTTCTGGGGCATGCCCTTGATAAGATGACAACCGACAACAAAACATATACAAAGCTTGCCGGCTATCACACCCTGGATCTTGATTTAAAATACCAGGAAAATGAAAATATCGGCTATTTTCTGCGGATAAATAATATTTTAGATGCAAAATATTGGGAAACCGCAACATACCCAGCTGATGGTATTAATTTTGTGGCTGGTGTTAATATTAAAATGTAACAAACACTATATCACTACAGAAAAAATAAACAGGCAATGGCACGAAAGTGCTGTTGCCTGTTTATTTTTCTCAGGAGTTATTGGGCAATTCCAAGACGCACCGGCATTTGCTTGTTTACATGCCATTCATCAATTAACTCGCCGTTCTGCTTCCAGGCTTTTACGGCCAGCGTATCGCCATCTATCTGGACTGTTAAATAGTTTGGCTGGTCGACCGGATTATAAAATACTTCATCCCAGCCATTCGCTTCTGCTTGGTTATAATATTTCGTTCCACTGCGGCCAGTGGTGATATAGACTGTTCCCTGGCCGGCTATGCTATCGGCAGATAGCGGATATGTCCGGGCGTAGACGTGCTCATGCCCGGAAAATACCACATCTGCATGATATTTATCCAATATAGGAACAAATGCTTCTCGTATCCTGTCATTGCTTGTCGCTGACTTGCTATGATAGGGAGGACGATGCAGGAATACCAGCTTCCATGGCTTATCAGTCAGGGCTAAGTCCTTTTCCAGCCAATCCCGTTGCTTGTCCAACATATCCGGTATGAACTGCTTTTCTTCCCTTTCCTGACTGTCGAGCATCACAAAATGAACATTGCCATAATCAAAAGAATATACTTGCTCTTTCAGTCCTTCCGGCCCATTACGGGGAAGCTGAAACTGGGCGGTAAACAACGCAGGCAACGCATTTACTTTCCACACGGGTGTGTACATTTCATGATTACCTGTTAACGGCATTGCCGGAATCGTATCAATTACGCCCTGCGATGCAGCAAACCAGTCCTGCCATTCTTTGAAGTTATGGCCGACATCAACCAAATCACCTACATTTGTAAAAAATGCTGCCTCGGGATGGGTCTGATAGGCTCGCTGTAGTGTTTTATGCCAGGTATCATAGGAGGTGCTCTGGGAATCACCGAAAATGAGGAACTTAAATTGGGTTACATCGTCAGCAGCCGTCTGAAAAAAATGGACCTCACTCCATGTTTCGCCATTTCCAATCCGGTAAGAATAACGTGTTCCTGGTTTTAAACCGGTTAACCGCGCTGAATAAACAGCCATGGTATCCCCGCTGTCAGGAATATATTCTCTTTCAGCCGGTATTATTTTGGCAGTCACCGAAAAATCGTTGCCTACTCCTGCCAGGATATATTGGATTTGGTCTAATGCCGGATCTGTTGTCTGCCAGGTAATGGCCTGTGTTGTCTTGGGGTCATCTGACCAAGTCAATGCGATATATGCGGGATCGACTTGAGCCGAACGGGCGGTTTCGACACCACCTGCAGAAACGATTATGGCAGCAAGCAGCAATACTGTAAGAACAAAATTCCCCAATCTTTTTTTCATCAACACTGCTTTTCCCTCCCCTTTTCTAAAATATAAGATAATAGCCTGTTGTGATTATCTATATATAATGCTATTCTGGTTGTTTTTGCGTATTACTATGGGGGCCGATGATATGCTTCGGAACAATCACCGGCATACCCCGGCTGGTAGTATCTGTTTGGATATTAGCACCAAAGGCAATCTGCAGATTGGCGTCGCTTAAAGTGGTCTCTATCTGCCCGGCGGCGATCAAACACCCCTCTTTCATTAAGACGGCGGAGTCGCAGTAATTCAAAACAAGATTGGGATCGTGGAGGGTAATAAAGGCGGTGGCATTCTTGCGTTTTATCACATCGCGGACCAGGCTCATCATTTTGTGCTGATTGCAAAAATCAAGGTGTGACGTGGGTTCATCCAGCAGCAGGACCGGGGTTTCCTGAAATAAGGCCCGTGCCAGCATGACAAGCTGTTTCTGCCCGCCTGACAGCTGCTGAAAGGAATGAGCCGCCAGGTGGTTTATACCAATTTCCTCACAAATCGAGAGGGCTTTGCACCTGTCCTGCCGGGTGGGGGCCGACCAGGCTTTGATGCGGGACGCTCCGCCCATCAGGACCATCTCCATAACAGTAAACGCGAAAACGCTGTGTGTAATCTGGGGAACAAAACCGATGAGCCGGGCTGTCTGACTCCGGGAAAGGCGGGATACATCCTGGTTTGCGACCAGGATTTGTCCCTGGTAAGGGGTAAGAATGGCGTTAATACAGCGCATAAGGGTCGTTTTGCCAGAACCGTTAGGACCGATAAGGGCGCAAAACTGACCGCTGGGCAAAGCGGCACTAATATCTTTGAGTATCGGAGCTTTTCCATAGCCTGCTGTAATATTATTAATGTGCACGGTCACTGCCGAGTTCACCACCTTTGCGGTATTGAATCAGGTAGCCCAGAAAGGGTGCGCCGAACACTGATGTAACAATACTAATCGGAATTTCTGCTACCAGCAGGGAACGGGCCAGGGTATCCATTAATACCAGGAAAATTCCGCCCAGGAAACCTGTAACCGGAATCAGCTGCCGGTGTTCTGTACCCACCAGATACCGGGCAATGTGGGGAACAATCAGACTGACCCAGAGAATCGCACCGACCGCGGCCACAGAGGCAGCGACAATTAATGTGCTTAAAAAAAGATAGAACATGCGCCAGCGGAAAACGGGGATTCCCAGGGAGAGGGCTTCTTCATCAGATAAAGTCATGACATTCAAACGCCAGCTGAAGAGGCAAAGGAGCAGGGAAGAAATTGTGATTATAGGTAAGACGCTGTATACCTTAAGCCAGGAAGCAGTGTGGAAACTCCCCATAAGCCAAAAGGTGATTTGCGCTAATTTGTCGTAAGGATCAGCCAGGTAAATCAGAACCGATAAGGCTGCCTGAAATAAGGAAGAAACTACAATGCCGGCAATGACAAGTACAGCGGCCGACGGATCCTGGCTGCGCAATGCCAGCAGGTAGGCCGAAAGGACGGCAATCAGCCCGAAAACAAAGGCGAAGCTATAGACTCCGAAGGTTATTTGAGTGAAAAAGACAATTGCCAGTGCGGCACCGAAAGCTGCGCCAAATTTTACCCCCAGAATGTCGGGTGAGGCCAGCGGGTTGCGGAAAATTCCCTGAAAGACCGCACCGGCAATGGAAATACCGCCGCCGATCACGAAACTCATAATAATTCTGGGTAGACGGATGTTCGTGAAAATGAGATACGTCTCCGGGGATACGACCGGAAGCCATTCGTTCCCGCCAACGGCAGTTAAAAAAATACTGGCAATCTCACCCGGTTTGATGGCATACCGCCCCACACCCAGAGCAGCTGCGAGAGCACAAACAAACAGTACAATTAGCATCAAGAGTCTTTTTTTATTCATGGTCTCCTACAACTTTCCACCCAATTTGGTAAAAGAATGACCGAGAAATTCATTATAGAACTCATCAGCGATCTTTGTCATGTCAATATCGGCGAATTTTTCCGGATATAAAGTTTTAGCGGCCCATATTGTACCAAGGACATGATGGGGAGCCGGGTAATCCCACCAGCCGATAGTGGAAGGGAAAGAATAAACCCGTTTATTCTGGGCTGCTTTAACAGTGGCAAAATGGGGATTACCATACAGGGCGTCAGGGGTATAAGTGTCGCGGGAGGAGCCAAGAAAAATAACATCAGGATTCCAGGCGGAAATTTGTTCCGGCGATGCTGTGATCCAGTATCCTTTTAGCTCACTTGCGACATTTTTGCCGCCGGCTGTTTCAATGATGGACGACTGCAGCATGTCGTTGGTGGCAACGGAGAAAACGTCTCTCGGCCCTGAGAACATCACTGTGAAGCGTTTGGCGGCAGGGATAGTAGTTGTCCGTTCTTTGACAAGCTGCAGCAGCTTGTTGCAGGCAGCAATATATTTTTCACCCCTGTCCTGGCAGCCCAGTACCCTGGCCATCAGCCTGACAGCCTCATAACTATCTGCTAAGGTCTCACCTTTTAGGGCAATTACCTTCATGCCGACGCTCTCGAATTGCTGCAATTGCGTTTTGTCAAAGGAGGAGTTGATAAAGATGACTTGCGGATTTAGTGCAGCCAATGATTCGGTCGTGATCGTTTTTTGCGCCTGGCGTAATTGAGGTTTGCCACGGAAGCTGGCATCTGCTTCGATCATGGCCTGTCCGAGCTTGCCATAAAGGGCCTGATGGACCAGCTTGTCCTGCTGGCCGAGCGCGAAAGCAATATGGCCTTCGAAATGATCAAGAGCCGCTATTCTTTGAATATGGCGGGTAATTTCCACTTGTCTTCCTAACTGATCAGTCACTGTAATCATCGAATTTTCAGCCGCTTTATCTTCACTCCCGCCCGAAACGGGGGTCTTGCCGCAAGCGGTCAGTAAGAGGAGTAGGAACAATAAGCTCAGAACCAGGGCTATTTTTCTCATTTTAGCATCCTCCTGCGTGTATTTATGTACGGGTTGCTGTCAGGACTGCAACAATATCTGTGATATTGGCCGTATATACGTTGCAGAAGCCGTACTCGGTCAGCCAGTTTTGCCACTCAGCCAGCGTATACATTTTCCGGTGACCGTTGAGGGCGCAAAACAGGCGGCTAATGGTGCCGGCCAGGTTTGGAAACCCGTCGCTGATGTGAATCCGCACAATCAAGGTTCCACCCGGTAGTAATGCCGAGTGTACTTTGGGCAGCACAGTTGCGAAGGTAGCCGGAGACAGCATCAGGGAGCACAAAATAGCATCATAGCCGGAACCAATATCCCCCTCCAGGAAGTTGCCAGCCAGGGTATGAATGCGGGAACTTAAGCCGTAGTCCTGGATGGAAGCCGAGGCAAGCGCCGCGATATCAGGAACATCAAACAGCGTGACAGTCAGATTGGGATATTTTTGGGCAAAGGCAATGCTGTAAAAGCCATGGCCGCCGCCTAAATCCAACAAGTGTTTTTTTCGGTCAAGGCTTACCGTTTCAACTGTAGTCTGGACAAACTCGCTGGTTAAAGCGCGCGCGCCAATGCCGCGCAGGCGTTCTACCTGATTCGGTTTTCTTTCGTGGCAGGAGGGTGTGAAGGCCTTGTTGTTAAGGGCCTGCAGCACCCTGTGGGCAAAAGAACCGGCGGGAAACTCAGGAAGCAGTGAATCGGCAAGAAACCAGGGGCTATCTGGAGGCAGATACTGACTGACCGCTTTAGTAGTCAGATACTGGCTGCCAAGGCAGGTCAAATACCCCGCCTGGACAAGTACTTGCAGTACCCGCTCAGTTATTACTTCATCCCATGCCAATTCGCTGGCTAACCTGGACGCTGATTTTTCAACAGTCAGAGCGTTAAATATCCCCTCTTTTGCAGCCAGGGCAGTTAATTCGTAAACAATTCCCTGGGCAAGAAGGTTTTGGACAGGTGAGGGATCAACAGGCATTTTTTCGTATAAATTGGGGGTATGCATGATAACAGGAGCCTCCTATATAGTTCTGAGTTGATCTAAGATATTAAAAGTGAAGTAATTAAAATGAACATAAACTAATTAAACTAAACTTAATAGTATAATAAACCGTTAATATTAAAAGTGCAATGAGTTTTTGTTAGTTTTTAACAATAAAAAGTTAAAAGGAGCTATGCTAAAAACTAATTTTTAACAAAGCTCCTTTTATTAACTTGCATTACTATCATGTAAGACCTGGGTAAGACGATCATTATCTGTTCACTTCAGGTGAATTATGTCTAATTTGCAGGATTTTTATGTTCTATTTGGGAATGTATAAAGTAGGTAGCAACTTTAGATAACGGAGGCCCTTTATGTCGATCTTGTCAAAATTCATTCAATACTATAAGCCTTATCGCTGGCTGTTTTTTACCGATTTGGCCTGCGCCTCGGTGGTTTCCCTGGTGGATATCACCTTTCCCCAGATTCTTTACTTTCTAACCCATGGTGTTTTTACCCGGAGTGCGGCAGAGATTAAGCAGGTGCTGGGCCTTGTCGCTGTCGGCATGATTGCCCTGTATGGCATTCGTTATGCCTGTCAGTATTATATTACCACCTGGGGACATATTAT
>JAQSXM010000089.1 GCA_029256645.1 Sporomusa sp.
TGGGAGACGATTTGGAAGTCTTTTATCTTAAGTTTTTTCAGGCAGGACTTGTGAACAAGGTTGGCGAGAGCCTTATAAATAGGGACTTAATGAGACTTTCCGAGCAAGTTGCGATAGGATTGGCTGAGCTTCATCCCTGTGCTCGTTTGCAACATTGCCTGCCAAGCTCTGATACAACCATTTGTTGATATTAGCAAAATGGTTGGTAGCAGCTTAAAGGAATATGAGACGGACAACCTCCTGGATTTATAAAAGCCTTAAAGCGTTGAATGAAATAGAACTCCTGCAAATTTTTGTAATTTGGCAGGAGTTCTGTACTTATATGGTAAATGAATTAGAAGTCTAGGAGGTATGTACATGCTGTATTATTTGACTGTAGGGCTGACGATAATTTCAAGTATACTATATCATGTATTTCTAAAAGTAACCCCGGCCAATGTAAATCCCCTGATTTCCCTTTCGGTTACCTATCTGACAGCCAGTCTTGTAACTTTATTGTTGCTTCCTCTTTATCCAGGCGACAAGCTGATTTCTTTTATCGGCAGCTTGAGGGAGTTAAACTGGGCTAGTTATGCGTTAGGAATTGCTATTGTCGGTCTGGAAGTGGGAACCTTGTTAGCCTATCGCGCCGGTTGGAATATAAGCTTGTTTAATATTGTGGCAAGCACTACGGTTACGGTACTATTAATCCCTGTTGGATTATTGTACTTTAAAGAGAGTCTGACAAATACCACGATAGTTGGACTGGTGTTTTGTCTTATTGGACTTATTCTTATTAACTATAAAGTATAAGTTCATGGGCTAACAGTAGGAGGTATATAGAATGAGCGAAATTGAAAAATTGGTTTTAGTTGATGGTCATAATCTTTTGTTTAGAATGTTTTATGGTGTACCTGCAAGGATGCGTTCAAGAGACGGCAAATTATTAAATGCAGTGATTGGTTTCATGGGAGCGATATTAAAGTATATTAAAGTATTTGAATCTGATTATTTTCTAATAATATTTGATAGTGAACAGCCGACGCGTAGGAATGCAGAATATGAAGAATATAAGAAGAACAGGCAATCAGATTTTAAAAACATTGAAGATGATGAGAATCCCTTTATACAACTTGATATTATAAAAAACTTGTTAGATTTATTGCATATTAAGTATTGTGAAATAGATGGCTATGAAACCGATGATGTTATTGCTAGTTACGTACATAAATATCCAGAAATACAAAGCTATATAATCTCGGCCGATACAGATATGCTGCAATTGGTAAATGATAATGCCGCTCTTTTCATTGACAGGGGTAAAAACTCTGTTTTGTTTGATAAAACTAAGGTAGTAGAAAAATATAATGTTAAGCCTGAGAATATTATAGATTACAAAGCTTTAGTAGGGGATAAATCTGATAATATATCAGGTATATTTGGAATTGGACATAAAACTGCTGCAAAGCTTATAAATAATTATGGCAATATAGAATCGATAATAGATACATTAGCATCAATAAATCCAGATTCATTAAAGAAGAGAATAGAAACTAATATAGAGATCCTTAAACTTAATAAATCAATAATAAAACTTGATAATAGTGTTGAGTTATCAATAGAATTAGAGAAGTTAAAGATAGACTATAAAGAATATGCGGGTAGTAAGACGATTGAAATATTAAAAGAAAATGAGTATATCTAATTTTATTAGGAGTATGATTGCGCGAAAGATTGAAATATGAATTGGTGAGATTGTTCGTAGGTTCCTTGTTTATTATTTCTGTATTATTAGGGGGTTGTACCACTATGCAAGATCAACCGGTAGTTACTACAAAAAATATGTAGCCGCGGCGGACCTTGAAATGGGGCTTGCAGCGGTGTCCGTTTACTGGGCATTGCTGTCATCTGACACAATTAGACAAAATAGTGATTGCATTTTTCATTAGCGTGCGTTATAATACATAAAAATATATATGCAAGTCAAAGGCGACTATTAAGATAATTTAATTATCTCTATAGCCGCTTTTATTTTTATATAAAACGAAAAAAGCTGCAAAAAAGAGTTATGGCATACTGGTATACCGGTATGCCAATATGCCGGGAAAGGGAGGGATCAGCGGGGATTTTGCATGGTATTCAATAGTAAATTGTCATTAAAACAAAGTTGGAGGTATCGCTATGAATGCAAAAAAAGTTACTGTTTTTCTGGGAATGGTGCTGTTAATGGTGGCGGTAGTCGTGGCAGGCTGCAATACTGCCCGGCAATCCGCGAAAAAAGAGGAAGTCAAATATCCCATCAAACCAATTACCCTGATCGTGCCTTTTGCGGCCGGCGGCGTCAGTGATTTAGTATCCAGACAGATCGCGCAGGTGAGCAAAAGCTATTTATCGCAGCCGGTTAATGTGGTCAACCGTCCGGGCGGGTCGGGAACAGTCGGCACAAACGAGGTCGTTACCGCCAATCCGGATGGCTACACGTTAATGTTTGGCTCAAGCGGAGAGCTGGCTTCAGGCCTGCATGTTGTCAAGGCTCCTTACGGTGTTGATCAATATACTCCCCTGGTGCAGGTCGGGGCCTTGCGGATAGCTCTGGTGGTAAAAAAAGACGCACCCTGGCAAACCCTGCAAGAATTCGTTGCGTATGCCAAACAGAATCCTGATAAGCTGTCAGCAGGGATTCCCGGTGAAGGAACGGTTGTGCATCTGACCGGTGTTAACTTTCAACAAAAGGCAGGCATCAAATTAACGTCTGTGCCTTTTCAGGGCAGCGGCCAGTTAATCCCCAGTTTATTGGGCGGTCATGTCGATTTAGCCTTCCTCAATGTAACGGAAATCATGAGCCAGTATAAAGCCGGTGAGGTTAGAATCCTGGCGGTATTTGCCGATACACGGGTAGATGCGATTAATGATGTGCCTACAGCCAAAGAACAGGGAGTCGATGTTGCCGGCGGGGCCAGCCATTACATAATCGCTCCTAACGGCTTGCCGGAGAATGTTGCCAAAGCGTTACAGGCGGCCCTGAAAAAAGCGACAGAAGACCCCCAGTTCCAGGACTTTGCTAAAAATACCGGCTATCAGGTAATTTATACAGAAACTGACAAGGCCAAACAGGATTTAAAACAATGGTATGAAACAGCGGGGAAAATTTATTCTGATTTAGGAATGAAGGCCAAATGACACTGGACAAAGTCATTATCAGCATGCATGTGGTATTAGCCGCTGTTTACCTTTACGGCAGCAGCAGCCTCGCTTTAGGGACACTGAAATCGCCCGGGGCGGGTATGTTTCCCCTGATCATCGGCAGTATATGGGCTGTGATTTCGCTGGCTGCCTTTAGCGGCCAAGGGCAGCCTGCCAGCGAAAGGCTGGACAAGGCGACTTCCGTCCGGCTGACCAAAGTCGGCGCGGCTATCGTGCTTTACCTTGTTTTGCTGCCGGTAATCGGGTTTACGGTAAGTACGTTTTTGGCCCTGTACTATGTTTCCCACCTTATGGGGAATCAGGGGTGGGGCAATAAGCTCAGGTTCAGCCTTACCGGTGTTATTGTCTCGGTGCTGATTTTTCAGTGGTTACTGCAACTGCCATTGCCGGAGCCGCTGTTGGCAATATTTGATATATGAAAGAGGGTAATGGCTGATGGAGGATTTAATCCAGGGATTTTGTACTGTGCTTACCGGCGCTAATCTGGGCTGGTGTTTTCTCGGTGTGGTTATGGGGACCCTGGTCGGTGTACTGCCCGGGCTGGGACCGGTAGGGGCGATGTCCCTGTTATTACCGGTGACCTTTACTATGGATACAACCAGCGCTCTCATCCTGCTGGCGGGGATTTACTATGGTTCGATGTACGGCGGTTCGACCACCTCCATTCTGGTGAACGTTCCCGGTGAGGCCGCTTCTGTGATTACCTGCCTTGACGGCAACAAAATGGCGAAGCAGGGCAAAGCCGGACCGGCACTGACAATTGCGGCTATCGGTTCTTTTGTGGCCGGAACAATAGGGGTGGTGCTGATTATGCTGATGGCCCCGGCGCTGGCCAGAGCTGCGCTCAAGTTTGGCCCTCCTGAATATTTCGGGATAGCCTTGCTGGGGCTGTTGCTGTTGACGCGCCTGACCGGGAGGCAGGTAAAAAAATCCTATGTGATGATGTTTTTTGGCATTGCGCTGGCCACAGTCGGGATGGACCCGATCGGCGGCGCTGAACGGTTTACTTTCGGCAGCCCGACCCTGATTCAGGGGCTCGATTTTATCCCGGTGATTATGGGCTTGTATGGTATTGCCGAAGTATTAAGCAGCACAGAAGATATTTTCAAACCATTAGAGGTGCTTAAAGTCCGGTTCCGGGAGCTTATGCCGTCCAAGCAGGATTTCAAAGCCAGTGTCGGGCCGATTACCCGGGGCACTGTCCTCGGTTTTCTGATTGGTCTGATTCCGGGGCCTGCCAATATTATCAGTACCTTTGTCTCCTATGGGGTGGAAAAAAAGCTGAGCAAACAACCGGAGCGGTTTGGCAATGGTGCCATTGAAGGTGTTGCCGGTCCGGAAACGGCCAACAATGCCGCCTGCTGCGGCGCCTTAGTCCCGCTGCTGTCGTTAGGGGTGCCGTTTTCCCCGTTACCGGCGGTTTTGCTGGGGGCCTTTATGCTGCATAATGTTGTTCCCGGCCCGACGCTGATCCAGGAGCACCCGGATTTGTTCTGGGGACTGATTGCCAGCATGTATATCGGGAATGTGATGCTGCTTGTGCTGAATTTACCGCTCGTGGGGCTGTTTGCCCGCGTTGCCAGCATTCCCGGTAAATATCTTATGCCGTTGGTGATTGTATTTTGCTTTATCGGTGCTTTCTCGGTGCGCAACAGCATGTTTGATCTCTGGGTACTCGTGATTTTCGGATTTCTGGGGTATTTCTTCCGCAAAAACGGCTATGACCCAACGCCGCTGGCGCTGGGAATGGTACTGGGACCAATGCTGGAAGACAGTTTCCGCCAGTCGGCCCTGTTGTTCCGCGGGGATATGCTGGGTTTCTTCTCCCGGCCGCTCTCTGGGACCATGATGGCTTTGGCGATGGTTATTATCCTCTGGCCGCTGGGGCAAAGGCTTGTGAAACGCTTACGTAATAAGAATGAGGTGATTGTATGACAATCTTTGATTATCCGCTTGAACCGGGACAGCGACTGTGTGAGTATATCAAAGTCGGTGAACTGGCGTGTTTTAGTGATATACGTATTCCCGTGCTGGCTATACGCGGTAAGCAGGACGGACCGACGTTATGGCTGACCGGCGCGGTGCATGGGGATGAACTGAATGGCCTGTGGGCCATGCGGCGGCTGTTCTGGGATCTTGATGTGGAAAAACTGCAGGGAACGCTGGTGCTTACCCCGCTCCTCAATCCGGTGGCCTTTCTGGGGCGCGCCAAGGTCAGCATGCTGGACTCGCTGGATATGGACCAGCAGTTTCCCGGGAATCCGGCAGGGTTATACTCTGAACGGGTTGCCCATGCCGTCTTCAGTGAACTAAAGCAGAAAGCCAATTATGTCATTGATTTTCATACATTAAATCATTTATTCAGCGCTACTCCGTATACGGTATCCAAAATTGTACCGGGGGCAGATGATCAGACCAACCAGCAAGCCTTCCGGATGGCTAAAGCCTTTGGTGTTTTTCCCAACTGCCGGGTAAACCTGCAAAGTGCCAGCGGCGAACTTCCCGGCACGACCAGCGGTGCCCTCGATATTGTCTGCATGCAGCATAATATCCCCTGCTTTATGGCCGAACTGGGCGGCGGCGGGCGCTGGGAAGAAGCATTTATCCAGGTGGCCTATATGGGAATCCGGGATGTTATGATCGATCTCGGCATGCTTGCCGGCAATTTGCCAGTGCCTGAGAAGCAATTAATCATTACCAAGCGGAAATTTCTGCGCAGCAATGCCGGCGGTTTGGTGCGGATGGCCGTGGAACCGGGCAGCTTTGTTCCGGCCGGCGGTCTAATTGCCACCATCTACGATTTCTGGCAGGAAGTTGATCATCTATACGCCGATCAGGACATGTTTATGATTGCCACCTGTTTTAATCCGGTTGTTTCCAGTGGGGACCGCCTGGCTTTTGTCGGCTGCGAATGGCATGAAGACAAGTAGCGGTCCGGACATGACAGGGGAGGATTGAAGCAATGATTGCCTGGAAACATAAGATTGGTCTGCTGATTTCTGCCCGCAATCAGGTGATTGAGCCTGACTTCAATCAATATAGGCCGGCCGGCGTCAGCGTGCATAGTACCAGAATCAGAAAAGACCAGGATTTTACCAATGTCGATACTATGAATACCCTGCAGGCTTCGGCCCGGGACGCCGCGGCGGTGATTGCCCAGGCGGGTGTTGATATCGCGGTTTTTGGCTGTACAGCCGCCAGCTTTTTGCACGGGGGCGGCCAGGATATCCAGCTTGCCCGGTCTTTGCAGCAGGCGGCAGGCATCCCCGTGATCACGACCGCCACTGCGGTGGTAACGGCCCTGCAGGCCCTGGAGCTGAAGCGTTTAACCATTATTACACCCTACATTGACGAACTGAATGAGCGGGAAGGCGCTTTTTTCCGCAACAATGGCTTTGACGTTAAAAGGTTAAAGGGTATGGATATTGAACAGACCAGCAAGCTGCCCGGCCTGACGCCGGCAGAGATTTATCATTTTTGTATCAAGTATTTTGACAGTGGCAGTGATGGCCTGTTTATCAGCTGTACCAATATCAGAGCGATGGCGGTTATTCCATATCTGGAGATGCATTTGGGCAAGCCGGTCATCACCTCCAATCAGGCCAGCTTATGGTGCGCATTGCGCCAAAGCGGCAACAACGACCGTTGTGAGCAGGCCGGGTTATTATTGAAGGAGCATTGATGCCAGGCGCTGCTCCGCCAGTTAAAATTTGAATGACAGATAGGGGATTATTTATGAACTGTGCACAATGCAAGCATAATAAATGCCAAACTACCGGGCAGGATTGCACTGGTATCGGGGTGGAAAGCGTAAAGGCGATGTACACCGGGACTGACCGGCAATTGATGACTGTTGCCGCCTGTACCGAGGGGCGTAACTACATGAAGATGTGCCGTTTGGAGGAAAGCGTGGCTTTTGCTCAAGAACTGGGCGTCAAGAAAGTAGGCTTAGCCTTTTGCGTTGGTTTAAGCAAAGAGGCCAGAGTTATTGTCGCCTACTTTGCCAAATTTTTTGAGGTGCATTCAGTATGCTGTAAAGTATGCGGCGTGAGTAAGGAGCACCTGGCGCTTGAGCAGATTCAGGCTGGCCGGTTTGAGGCCATGTGCAATCCGAAAACCCAGGCGAAGATGCTGGCCGACGCCGGAACAGAACTGAACTTTTCTATTGGACTGTGTGTGGGCCATGACATATTATTTCAAACTGCATCTGCAGTCCCGGTGTCCTGTCTGGTCACTAAAGACCGGATACTGGCCCATAACCCGCTGGGGGCGGTATACTCCGGCTACTGGCGGCGGAAACTGGGGATTGCCGATGCCGGCCAGGACGGGAATTAGCTGTAAAAGTTTTCTTGACAGCATAGAGTGGCAATGATAAACTGCAGACAGCCTCTATGCGTATATTTCCGGCCGTGAAAGGAAGCTCACATGAAAGATTTTTTTGCGCAACAGCGAATGGAAATCATGGATAAATCAAGCGACAATCTCTATATGCAGATTGTTGAGGATATTCGCAATGCCATCCGTAAAGGCCAGCTCCAGGATGGGCATTTGCTGCCGTCGGAAAGGGAACTCGCGCAATTTTATGATGTTAGCCGTGTGCCGGTGCGCGAAGCCCTAAAGGTATTGGAGTTTTTAGGCGTGGTCCGGCATATTCGCGGCAAAGGCGTGTTTGTCAAAAAAATAAGGATGCAGCAGGTACTGGATCATTTTGATTTTATGATTATGGACCCTGTCCATGGCTTGTTGGATCTGTTTGAAGCCCGTGAAGCCATTGAGCTCCAGGCGGTGCGCCTGGCGGCCCAGCGCCGGTCGGCGGCTGATATGGAGGCGATGGAGGCGGCCATTGTGGAAATGCAGTTGAATATTGCCCTGGGCAAAGAAGTGGATGCTGCCTCAATCAAGTTTCATACCGCTATCGTCGACGCTACCCACAACCAGGTCATCCAAAAGATTAATGAGTATTTGTCAGATATGTTGAGTGTTTCACGGCAGTATTCACTGAAGGACCGTATCCGGCACGAGGTTGCTTTAGGCTATCACCGGCGCATTCAGGAGAAGATTGTTGCCCAGGATGTTGACGGCGCTGTGGAAGCTATGCGGGAACATCTGGAGCAGGCCCGCCAGGTGATACTAAAACAAGTGGAGCAGGAGTAGCTTCTGATTGCAAGGTATACTGGTATACCGATATACCAGTATGCTATTCCTATATACGGTATTTGAAAACATGTTGATGGGGAGGGAGCTTAGTTTGAAGCATAATTTCGATGAAGTTGTTGATCGCAGAGGCACAGAGTGTAAAAAGTGGGATACCTATCCTGCCGACGTCATCCCTATGTGGATTGCCGATACTGATTTTAAATGCCCTGAGCCGGTCGTGGCGGCTATGATTAAGCGGGCCGGGCACGGCATTTATGGCTATCCGGTGAACAGCAGTAACTTTAATAAGGCCATAAAAAACTGGCAGCAGAAACGTTTTGGCTGGGAGATTGCTGAAGAGTGGGTGGAATATACACCGGCAGTTGTGCCGGCCATTGTGTTTGCTATCCGGGCCTTTACCCAGCCGGGCGACCATATTGTCCTGCAGATGCCTGCCTACCATCCGTTTCACCAGATCATTCCCGACAATGGCCGGATCATAGCCGGCAATGAACTCCTGTTGCAAGACGGCCATTATGTGATTGATTTTGCCGATCTGGAGAAAAAGTTGAGCCACCCGCGGGCGCGAATGCTGCTGTTATGCAACCCGCATAATCCGGTGGGCCGCTGCTTTACCCGGGAAGAATTGATGAAAATAGGCAATCTGTGTATAGCGAATCAGGTGTTGGTGGTAGCCGACGAAATTCATGCCGACATTATCTATGCCGGACACCGGCACATTCCCTTTGCCACCTTGTCTGAGGCCATAGCCAACAACTGCATTGTCTGTGTTAACCCCAGCAAGACTTTTAACATCGCCGGCGTCCGGACCGGGGCGGCCATTACCCCTAATAAGGCATTGCGGACTGCCTTGCATGAAAGCGTTGCCAATAATAAGGCATATGGCCGTACCATATTCGGGACATTGCCGGTGGAAGTGGCCTATAACGAGTGTGATTATTATGCCGACCAGCTGGTAGAATATCTGCAAGGCAATCTCGCATACATGCTGGATTTTTTTGCGACAAGGATTCCGGCCATACAAGTAGTCAAGCCGGAAGCAACCTACTTGATCTGGCTGGACTGCCGGCAGTTACAGATGAGCGCCGCCGACCTGCAAAAACTGTTTCTGGAAAAAGCAAAAGTGGCTATGAATGAGGGATCAACCTTTGGGCCGGGGGGCACAGGCTTTATGCGCATGAACATCGCCTGCCGGCGGGAGGTTCTCGAACAGGCGCTGCTGCGGATTGAGACTGCGATGAACGGCTTAAACTAGAGTCAGTTACAGAATTACGCGCTGGGGCCATTTATAATCAGGGGCCAGTGGCTGATCATATTTCTCAACCTGAACATTACAGCTGTTGTAGCCACTATGGCCCTGGCCAGTAGGAATGGGGCCGTTTAATACATTGGTTGTTCCGGCTTTATCAATGCCGGTTTTTTCATCCACCTCCAGCCAGGCGCCTTGACCGAGGGCCACAACGCCGGGCATAATCCGCTCGGTAACATAAGCCGGGCGAATAACGGCACCATGCCGGCTGGTTATTTTTACGATATGGCCTGTGGCTATGCCCAGTTTGCGGGCGTCAGCCGCATTGAGCCAGAATTCCTGCGGGAAAGCTTCCCGGAGCCAGGGAACATTATCAAACGTGGAATGGGCCCGTCTTTGGTAATGGATGGTGACCAACTGAAATGGATAGCCGTCTCTGATACCGTCCTCATAACCTTCCAGAGCTGGTTCATACTTGGGAAGTGCGGCTTTTGTCGACCAACCGAATGATTTGATGTGAGCCGACAGTTCCTGACTGTAAATCTGAAATTTTCCTGTAACCGTCTTGAGCTTATTGTTAACCGGATCGGCAA
>JAQSXM010000090.1 GCA_029256645.1 Sporomusa sp.
TGTGCGTGTGCATCATGTGACATGGTCATTTACCTCCTTGCCCCAAATTTAGCAGGCTTAACCAAAAGGTCAATCAGCGGTGTCACACAGTTCATAAGCAGAATTGCGTAGCAAACCCCTTCAGGATAACCGCCCAGTAAACGGATTAACACGGTAAGACAGCCTGCCCCTACGGCAAAAATAATTTGACCTTTAACAGTAATGGGAATGGTCACCATGTCGGTAGCCATATAAAATGCACCCAGAATAAGTCCGCCTGACATCATATGCATGATAGGATCATGACCAAATGCAGCCGTTAAAACACCAACTGTTCCAATCATAAATACTGGAATCTGCCATTTGATATAGCCACGGTAAATAAGGAATAGGCCACCGAGAATCAGGAGCAACGCTGAGGTCTCGCCCATACTACCGCTGCGGGATCCGAAAAAGAGAGCCTTATACATCTCCATTTTATCACCAAAAATGGCAACAAGCTTTTCATAACCCTGCAGTTTTAAAATACCAAGGGGAGTCGCCGAAGTAACCCCGTCCAATTTACTTGACATTTCCGGCCAGGTTGTCATAGCCACCGGCCAGGAGGCTAGCAGAATCGCCCGGCCAACCAGTGCCGGATTAAAGATGTTATAACCAAGGCCGCCCATTGTGTGCTTAGCTACGGCAATAGCTGCCACAGTACCAAACACAGGCATATACCAAGGCAAGGTTGCCGGAATATTCATCGCCAGTAAAAGTCCGGTCAGAAAAGCACTGCCATCATTAACGGTCACCGGTTTGTTTTGCCACTTCTGAATAAGATATTCAGTAACCATGGCAAAGGCAATACACAGAACCATGGTAGTCAGCGCCGGTACACCAAAACGATACACTGAGAAAAGGGCTGCTGGCGCTAATGCCAGGTTAACGGCCCACATGATTTTGGCTATCGATTCATCGCACCTGATGTGCGGTGATGCCGAAACTGTCAGGGTCCCTACGTCAAGTTTTACTTCTGCGCTCATACCGCCCACCTCCTATTTCTTTTGTGCAGCCGCTGCTGCATTTTGTGCTTTGGATAATTTAACATAATGAACAATATTGCGTTTGGCTGGACATACATATACGCATGAACCACACTCGACACAGTCAAGCAGGTCATATTCTTCCTTAGCCTTGGCAAATACACCACGCTCGCCAAGAATACTGAGCATGCTTGGCACAAGTCCCATTGGACAGGCATCAACACAGCGCCCACAGCGAATACAAGGCTGCTCAGGGCCGATGTTGACATCAGCAGCATTCAGCGCCAGAATGCCGGATGTACCTTTAATTACAGGCACATCAAGGGTGCGTTGTGCCATCCCCATCATTGGGCCGCCCATAATGACTTTGACCGGTTGATCCTTAAAGCCGCCACACATTGCTACAGCTTGAGCAAAGGTTGCACCCACTCTTAGCAGAATGTTTTTAGGGTCAGCAATGGCACCACCGGTAACGGTGGCTACCCGTTCAATCAGGGGAATCCCTTTTACTACAGCATCAGTCATGGCAACCAGAGTACCCACGTTCTGGACAACAGCCCCTACATCCATCGGCAATCCACCGGAAGGAACCTCCCGGTCAAGAATAACCTTAATTAGCGTCTTCTCTGCGCCCTGCGGGTATTTGGTCTTAAGCGGCACTACTTCGATGCTGGAGCCGGTACAGGCTTTCCGCATAATTTCAATGGCATCAGGCTTATTCTCTTCAATTCCAATATAGCCTTTATTTACACTGAGGATCTTCATGGCAATTTTCATACCAGTGATAATACGTTCGGTCTGCTCAAGCATAACTCTATGGTCGGCAGTCAGGTATGGTTCGCACTCGGCCCCATTTAAGATAAAGGAATCAATAGGTTTTTCTGCTGGCGGCGACATTTTTACATGTGTTGGGAAAGTTGCGCCCCCCATACCGACAATGCCGGCAAGACGAACAATTTCCTTAAGTTCTTTACTGTCGAGAGACTGCCAATCGCGGTTTAGCGGCAATCCTTGAAGCCACTCATCCTGCCCGTCACTTTCAATGACAACAGCCTGGCAAGTGCCAAAAACCGGATGAGGATATTCGGCAATCTCCACCACTTTACCTGAGGTTGAGGCATGAATAGGACTGGCAACAAAGGCTTGGGCCTCGGCTACTACCTGTCCTTTCTTGACCAAATCGCCCACCTTGACTACTGGTGCGCAAGGCGCGCCCAGATGCTGTCTGGTAGGAATGATGACTTTCTGCGGTAACGGCGCCACTTCTATCGGTTTGGCAGCCGTATACCTTTTGCGGTCATTGGGATGTACTCCCCCGCGAAAGCTTTTTGCCATAATTTCACTCCTTTTGCTTGGTGCAGTGTAATCGCTATGATAGCCTTACTTATGACAAAATCCGGATAATTACCGGTTTCATCCTGTCATTAGCTCTGGCATTGCGATCATAATACCTAACATACACAATGGACAAACCAAAGACTATAAACCCACCCTCTATCTGATACCACAGTGGGTCTGCCACCTGTTGCGATAAGGCTAAATAAGTGCCCGCAACAGCTCCGGCAGCAGCAGCAATCAGCGGTAGCATATAAACAACAAAAGCAGCTCTGAGCATATTGCTTTCTTTAAATCCCAGGACTACGCGCTGGCCTCTTTGAGCCCCCACCGGATTGAGCGCATCAACCACAATCGCTGTATTGCCTGGACAATTCCCACAGTTCTCACAGTCACTGTGGCGGCTGGCCTTCACTTTAGCCATGCCCTCTGAGACTTCTACTACTATGCCTTCCTGTTCTTTATCCAATGCTGATTCCCCCTTTGAAGGACAAGGTAGATAATTATGGTTTCCTGCGGAAAACGGATTATATATTCGCGCAAAATAGAAAATTACCTGCAATTTGAATTAATTACTTTTTTCACTCTTGTGTTAAACTTCTTTCGATATATTGCAAAAATTCTAACTGTAATTACAATACCAGATTTTGAAAAGAATTACTATAGTTTTTTTGTGAAATTTTGTACAAAATCTTTTTAAATTACATATTTTATATAAAAAAGTCTTTCCGTACACTTTTTTGTAATGTTCGGAAAGATTTTTTAATGCAATTATATATTGTGTTTAGAATTATTTCAAAATAAAATATTATATATTTTTATATTTTCTTCCATACATCAATCATAATCTTGTTCTTTACTCAACACATCTTTAATGATCTGTTCTTCCGGCATGACTTTGTCAGGCAGTTTTGCCTGCAGCGCTGCCAACAGTTTGCCACTAGGCTTAAAATAAAAACGGCGATTCTGAGGTTTCCCTTTATTGCCTGGTACGGTATAGGCTAATGTCCATACGTCCCGTCCATCAAGAGCTGAATTAAAACGATAGGTGCGACGAAACTTAAGAACACCAATAAGTTGAGGTTTGTAACGGTACACCCCAAAAATATTGCCATAAGGCACTTCATGAGTTACATTCCCTAACAAACCGCGTTTGATAAGCCTAAAGACCTTTTTATCCATTTCATAGGTGTATTTAGCAGACATTCGTTCTACAAGCACAAATAACACCAATACCCCGGCCATAAGTTCCAACGGCTGAAATATGTTAAGAGCAAACCATTTGTACAAAGTGAACATGACAAGAGCCGCAAAGGCCGCTACGGCGATTGTCATAACAATAACATTTTTTCTGCGGGCCTCAGACTCCATTACTAATTTTTCCAAGTTAACTAAATCCTCCATAAAGCTTGTAGTTTTTCTATCTATTATAGCATTACTTTATATTGTTTATTCTCCTTATGCTTATTAATCTCCTGTATACTTAATCTGATTAATTTTTGAAATTTAATTAAACCCTGAGCCTAGACGATTAAATTCTTCTAATGAATAGAAAAACAAATATTCATTCAATAAAAAACAATAGGCCGGGTATCATCCCGGCCTATTGTTTACCTTAAATTACAGACCAAGTATCCCAAAAAATACATAACAAACGATACCGCCAACGACCGACATAGCCAGGCCCCACATAAGGAGATTACGGAACAGTTTCGCCTTATCTTCATGCTCACCAGCGCAGGCAATGCACAATGCGCCCAGAGTGGAAAGCGGTGAAGTATCAACAAGGTGAGCACCGATATTAATCGAGGAAATCATGGCAATCGGATTTCCGCCGCCAACTTCCTTGATCAGACCAGGAACCATCGGCAAGAACATTGGCATTACAACACCAGAAGAACTGGAGTATGCCGAAAGAAGACCGGTTACAAAGCCAAGTACACCGTTAATGGTGGTTGGATTGGAGATAGCACCAATCATTTTTACCATAGCGTTAAGTCCACCGGCTTTATCCATAACCTCAATCAATACAGTGACGCCACACACCATCATGATTACGCCCCAAGGGATAACCTTGATGGCTGCTTTGCTATCGCCAGAACCAGTCAGCATAAGTATACCGGATAGGATGAAGGCGACAGTACCAACATTAGATAAAAGATTCATAACAGATTTGGAGAAAAGGTCTTTAGTCGCAGGCAAACCAGGTAATACAACTAAAAGAATAAGTATAGCTACTGCTGCAAGCGTCAACCATTGATGCTTATTGAAGGGTTCCGGTTGCGGCGCAAGTTCATTAATATCAAGAGCCGAACCACGTTGTTTCTGAATCCAGGTCCAACCACCCAGAACGAAAAAACCTCCAATATTTACAAGACCTTGAGCGATTTCGGAGTTGAAGTGAATTTTCCAAGCCAAACCACTTAGCTGGTCAGCAGGAATTCCGAGTCCGGAAGCCATTTTTGCGATAATACCGTTAGAAATAATACCAGTAGGCGCAAAAGGCGAGAAGGCCGCACCATTAGCTGCGCCAACAACCAAGAGCGTCATTAAGAACGCAGGCATACCAATCCGGGTGGCAATTGCCATTGCCACAGGAGCCATAAGTGCAGTACCGGCAATATTGCCAGGTCCGATAGTAACTACAAATGTTGTCAGGGCAAATACAATCAGGGGTACGATAGCCGTGTTGCCTTTACATAAACGGACAGAATAGGCTGTTAATTTTTCCATAGTACCATTAGTCTGAGCCATACCAAATAAGAATGTTACTCCGACTAAAATCATAAACAGGCTAGTTGGGAAATAGCCAAGGACCTTTGCACCAGTAGTTTCTCCCCAGAAACCACCAACGATTATGGCAAAACCAATGCTTAGAAAACCAACATTAAGATCTTCGTTGACACAACTGATAATTACCACTATTGCCAGTGCAACCATTGACATGATTGCTGCTAATGAGATATCCATTTACAATTCCTCCCCACATCGTGAATTCATAATGACATGACTAGGCAAACTACGATTGTTTTTTCTAATATTCCACACTAGAGCAGACTCAATACCCCCTTTCAAAAAAAATTTCTTATTTCACATAATTAGGTAAATACACGCTTGTCTGAAAATTTACAGGTAAAAAAAAGCATATATCGCTGTCTGATATGTTCGACAATTAAAGATATATTCCTTCTTTTTTAGACATAATTCGCTATTTTTTTCATTAAAATTAGCTAAAATAAAAAGACGGAAGAGGGGAGATCCCTCCCCCGTCTTGTTTATTCTATTTTATAACCCAAGGATACCAAAGGCTACATAACACACTAAAGCACCCACGACTGCCATAGACAAGCCCCATAACATTAGATTCCTAAATAGTTTGGCTTTGTCTTCATGTTCAGCTGCACAGGCAATACAAAGTGCACCGAGAGTCGACAGTGGTGAAGTATCAACAATGTGAGAACCGATGTTAATTGACGAGATAATCGCAATAGGATTACCACCGCCGATCTGTTGAATGATCCCTGGAACCATGGGTAGGAACATCGGCATTACCACACCTGATGAGCTCGAATATGCCGAGATAAGGCCGGTAATAAACCCTAAGACACCGTTTACGGTTGTTGGGTTAGAAACAACTGCAATCATCTTAACAAGAGCGTTTAAGCCGCCAGCCTGATCCATGATATCAATCAGGACCGACATGCCGCACACCATAAGGATTACACCCCATGGCATAACTTTTACAGCCTTAGCATCATCTGCAATGCCAAACAGCATAAAGATTGCTCCAATGCCGAAAGCGACAGCACCAACATCCCATTTAAGAACAATTACTGACAGCACTAAGGCTGCAATCCCCACTAATGTGGCTAATTGGTGAGAGGTAAACGGTTCAGGCTTTGGCGCAATTTCATCAATATTAAGTGCTGAAGCACCACGTTGTTTACGCATCCAGGCAAGACCGCCGAGCATGAAGAAACCACCGAAGTTTACTAGCCCTTGCACAATCTCTGAGTTGAAATGCACTTTCCAAGCCAAACCAGTAAGTTGGTCGGCAGGTATACCCAGACCAGGAGCCATCTTAGCAATGATACCATTAGAGATGATCCCAGTTGGCGCAAAGGGTGAGAATGCAGCACCGTTTGCAGCACCGACTACTAATAAGGTCATGGCAAAAGCCGGAAGACCGATACGGCCGGCAATTGCCATAGCTACCGGTGCCATCAGCGCAGTAGCAGCGATATTACCAGGCCCAATTGTCGTAACAACTGTAATAAGCACAAACAGGATAATCGGGATTAAGGCAGTATTACCTTTAGCTAAACGCACAGCATAGGCACTGAATTTTTCCATCGTACCATTTACCTGAGCGCAGGCAAACATAAAGGTAACACCAATTAAGATCATAAATAGTCCCACCGGCCAGCCCTTAAAGATAGCCGCGACTTTCAAACCGGAGAACACAATGCCAACAAGTAACGCGGAAGCAATACCAAGAATACCAACATTCATTTCCTTAAAGCAGGAAATGAGAACTACGATGGCCAGCGCAATAATTGACGCCAGCGCAGCGGTACTGATCTCCATAAAGTTTCTCTCCCAACTGCGTATAATAGTCCAGCTAAACTATGTCTATTTTTTGAGCAAGAGAATCAAACAAGCAAATTCAGGTGCATCTGGCATGTTTGCTGGGGCATATAATCTACGAATTCTATTCTTCGTCTTCGTCGTCGTCTTCATCTTCTACTGGCGCAGGAAATGCGGCATGTAGAGCCTTGGTTGCAGCAATGAAAACACCAATAACGGCAAACATTGTTGGCAAAGCAATTGCCATCAGAGTTATAGCTTTTGAAGTTGCGCTTTCCATTTATTTACCTCCCCTATTTCGCCAGTGCCGGAATTAGAGCGAGTACCAGACCACCGGCCACTACAGATGCAACCTGTCCGGCTACGTTTACCCCAATCGCATGCTGGACAATGAAGTTAGTGGGATCTTCTTTAAGCGCCATTTTAGCGATTACGCGGCCAGACATGGGGAATGCCGATATACCGCAAGCACCAATCATCGGATTAATTTTGGTTGGGCTAAAAGTGTTTAAAAGCTTAGCAAAGAGTACGCCGCCAGCAGTATCAAACACGAAGGCTACGGCGCCCAAAGCCATGATCAGGAGAACATCGTAAGTCAGGAAGCGTTCAGCAGACATAGTGCCGCCGATAGTAATACCAAGTACCAGGGTAACTAGGTTAGCAAGCTCGTTCTGAGCGCAGTTTGAAAGGTTCTCAACCGCACCGCTTTCTTTCAGGAGATTGCCGAACATCAGACTGCCAATAAGAGCAACCGAGATGGGAGCAACAATACCGGCGATAACTACAATCATAATTGGGAAAAAGAACTTAGTGGTTTGGGAAACAGGTTCTTCTCCTTCAAACCCCATCTTAATCTTACGTTCGCTCTCAGTAGTCAGTGCTCTGATAACCGGCGGCTGAATTACTGGAACCAGCGACATGTAGCAATATGCTGCAACAGACAGAGGTCCTAACAGCTCTTTAGCAAAACGACTGGCTACGTAAATGGTTGTCGGGCCGTCAGCAGCACCAATAATACCAATAGATGCAGCATGTTCAAACGAGAAACCTACCAGAGTCGCGCCAATCGCTGTAGCAAAAATACCAAACTGAGCAGCGGCGGCAAACAACATTACCGATGGGCGACGGATTAGCGGCGTAAAGTCGCACATTGCCCCAATGGCAATAAAGATAAGTACAGGGAACAGTTCATTAGCAATACCCGCATTGTAAAGTACAATAAGAAACCCTTCCTCACCTGGGTGAGTTGAAACTGCCGAAGAATGCGGGATATTGGCCAAAATTGCACCAAAGCCGATTGGTAGCAGGAGCGCTGGTTCATAGTCATGTTTTACAGCAAGATAGATAAGCAGGGAGCCAACAGCCCACATAACCACATGTTTCCAGGAAAGACCTAGAAAACCCATGAGAAGTTCGTCGAGCCACGGATACTGGTGAATCAATGCTTCCATGTGTATTTTTTACCTCCTAAGATATGTTTGTGAGAAATCACATAAACAACAACAGTAATTTTTCGCCTAATTAAGCGACATGATATATTAGGTAATAGTGCGACACGAGTCTAACCGTACCGCACTATTACATTTTGAGAAACTAACCGATAACAGCCATAACCTCACCAGGTTTAACGTTTTGACCTGCGGTTACGTTAATTGACTTAACGGTGCCGTCAGCAGGTGAGCCAATTTCATTTTGCATTTTCATGGCTTCAAGAATAACGATAACGTCACCCTTCTTGACTTTTTGGCCAGGTTTAGCAACTACTTTAGCTATTTTGCCAGGCATTGGAGCAGCCACAGGGCTGTCGCCGGCGGAAACTTGAGCAGGAGCTGCTGCCGGGGCTTTAGGAGCCGGAGCTGCCGCCGGGGCTGCTGCAGGAGCAGCTGCTGCAGGGACTGCTGCAGGGCGTGATTGGGCGGAGGTAACGCCACCTACTTCTTCTACTTCCACCTCATAAGTATTACCATTAACTGTTACATTAAATTTTTTCATTCTAACAGACCTCCATTCATTGATGGTGTTCCATATGGCTTAGGCAAACTGACGACTATCCATAATCTTTTGGCGGCCAGTGTTTGCCCATTGATTGCCGGTGCGGGTAATCTTAACGGCTAAGTTGCCGGTACCCATCATGGCATAGATGCTGGCGGTAATGGCGGCAACAACTTCAGGACTGACCCCTTGAGCCTCTACGGCCATTGAGGTTTCATCTGCCGACTCAGTTGCTGCTGCTACTGATTTTTTCTTCTTTTTCTTAGCCTTAGGTGGCTCAGGTTTGCCGAATAATGAGTCAAAAAAGCCCACGTTAACGATCCCCTTTCTTTCCGCTCTGAAAGTTTAAGCGAGAGAATTATAGCGGAATATTGCCGTGCTTTTTAGCCGGACGCTGTTCGCGCTTGGAAGCCAGCATATTGAGCGCAGTAATAATCCGAGGCCGGGTTTCTTTCGGCTCGATAACTAGGTCAACAAAACCGCGTTCTGCCGCTTTATACGGGGTTGCGAAATCTTCAACATATTTTGCTGTTTTAGCTTCAGCTTCAGCGTCACCGCGGAAGATGATATTAGCAGCACCTGCTGGTCCCATAACAGCAATTTCAGCAGAAGGCCAAGCCAGAACCTGGTCAGCGCCCAAATCTTGAGAGCACATAGCCAGATATGAACCGCCGTAAGCTTTACGGGTAATAACTGTAATTTTAGGCACAGTCGCCTCAGAATAAGCGTACAGCATTTTAGCACCATGGCGAATAATGCCGCCATATTCTTGATCAGTACCAGGCAGGAAGCCAGGAACATCAACAAGATTAACAAGTGGCAGGTTGAAAGCATCACAGAAACGGATAAAACGTGAAGACTTGTCCGAAGCGTTAATATCAAGGCAGCCAGCCATAACATTAGGCTGATTGGCAATAATACCTACCGGTTGACCGTCAAACCGAGCAAAGCAGGTAATAATGTTTTGCGCGTAATGAGCAAGGACTTCATAGAATTCGCCGTTATCTACCACAGACTTAATAACATCTTTCATGTTGTATGGCTGATTTGGATTATCAGGTAAAAGAGTATTCAGCCCTTCGTCCATCCGGTTAGCATCATCACCAGTGTCAACAATAGGAGCATCATCCATATTGTTGCTTGGCAGGAAGCTTAGGAGATAACGAACCTGTTGCATGCAGTCATCGTCATTTTCAGTTGCGAAATGAGCCACACCAGAAGTTGAGTTGTGAGTCATAGCGCCGCCTAATGCTTCTGCAGT
>JAQSXM010000001.1 GCA_029256645.1 Sporomusa sp.
GTAGGGTATATCTTCGTTGTATCGCGTTAGCAGCCTAAACTTTCTTACATCCAGCGTGTCAGACGTTTTGGGTATAATCTTCAGCGGCTTTTCTCGCTTGGCTACACCGTTTAATGTGGCATCACGGATGAATTGATCATCCAGCACATTCTGCAGCTCATCCCAAACTAAATTTAATTCTGGGTTTTCAGCAGCGGCTATATGCTGAAACTCCCGGACTTCTTTCATTATGGCTGGATAGTATTTTGAAACATCAGCCTCACGCAATGATGCTCCCCCTGACCGGAATTGAATCGGCAGGTACTACAAAGTTACCCTGCACCCCGTTTATTTTAGTGTCCTGAATATCTATAACCCCTGCTGCATTTAACAACCTGGTTTCAATCTGGGACACGCGAACAATTAAATTCTCCGTTTCATCCCATACTTGGCACAACTCCTTATAGTAAGCGTCTAGAGCTTCTTCGATGTAAGGACGAGATTCATTAAAATTCCATCCGGACTGAAAGGTAATATCCGTTTCAAGATTGATCACCTGGTTTGTCACTCCAAAAACTGTGACAACATGGTCTATTGGAGCTGTACCCAAACCATCACCTGCGTTCACAGTCGGATCAATGAGGGTTTGTACCGTATTAACCATTTCAGCTGAAGGCGCTTGCCACTCAGAATTAATAATGACCAGCTTGACTGTCCCGCCCCCCTGCCATGCCCGATAAGGCTTCACACCGCCTACACCTTGGATCTTTTCAACCTTTTCTACATAGTCCGCGCGGTTACCACCGAAGGCGATACGGTCAAAGCTGTTAAAATATCGCGTTCTGAAGGCTTCCGTTTCTTCTTCATCTTCGCCCGGAATGAGTATTTCAGTGAGTGCAGCCGTTTGCAAACCATTAATATAATCAATCGGGATCAAGGTGCCTAAATAGGAATTAGCATCACTGCCGGACGTTTCGCAGCTCAATTTAAAAATGCCGTCACTGATTTTTTCAGTAACGACATAATTTAATTCATCCAAGCTGTATCGGCTGCCAATCGGCACATCAATATTAAATTGGCCCTTTGCAATGGCATACGTGGCTGCCGTGGGTGTTATGCCGCGCTCTGCAGCCCGTTTGATTAAATATGTCCTCGACTGTGTATCGGCAAAGGACTCATTTAGAATTACATCCATTTCAATATAGGCAAGCTGCATCTCCAATGCCGCTGGGGCGAGAGCATCCCATATAATACTGCCTTCCCTCTTATCAACCGTATTCGAGACCGTAGAAAGCATCCGCTGCATGATTACGTCAAATGTCATGTTTTCATACATCAGGTTATTCTCACCCCTTTCTGCTCCTCAAATGATCCTGCTATGGTGGTTACGGTAAAGGTTGCCGATACTTCCCCGCCCTTATGGGTAAAAGAAAAACCGCTAACATCCGTTATGCGGTCATCTTGAAGTAAGGCCTCTGTAATTCTACGCTTCAGCTCCGGGTACACATAGGGCAGCGGCTTGCCGAATAGGTCTTGCAATTCAATTCCGTAATTCCAACTGTAAATAACATATTGGTAACGCTCAGTATTGAGGATCTTGTAGACCGCCTGCTTGATGGCGTCCAGGTCATCAGTCTTCTTGGTTATCGTTTCATCATTGATATTCATTTTGTAAGTTCGGGAAGGCTGGCTTTTTATTTGGAAGTCAGCAATTAAGCTGTCATTTGCCGGGATCATAACCATTCACCACTCACGATATGATCAAAAACCCGGTCTAATATGATGAAGTCTTGGCCGCCCTGGGCCTGTATCATGATTACTTGTTCGCCTACCTGCAGACCGTTATGGATTAAGATTTTCTTTCTGCCCTGGTAATCATGGTTGTGGCTGGCAAAGGCAGGATCACCGCTGCCGCCTGCTCGATTCTCTGTAACATGACTTACTGTTATATCAACGTAATGATCCCGAACAGCATTAGTTAGTTTGAAGAATTCAGCCGGCAGCGTTAGTTTTTGTTCCACCTGAATGGTGAGCGGATCAACCGTCATAACCTCACCGTACACAATTCCGGTAGGTTTGCCGGTCTTATTCGCATTTTGGGAAATTTGCTGTATTACCTGAACAAGATTATTCAAACAAAATCACCACCCCGCAAAGTTAGATTCATTAAATGTTCCTTGTTATTAAAAACGTGCTTGACCTTTTCCACCAGCATATAGTTATTTACGGCAATATCACCTAAATCAAGCTGTACACCTATGCTGGTGCCTGCCTTTACCCGGATATCGCCAAAAGCATTGTTAATGGATAAATTACGGGTTTTCCGATTATAAAGCTGCAGGAGGGCATCTGCTTTAGCCTTGCCGTTGCATTTCTCTTCGATAGATTCACAGTACTGCAATATCCCCCACTGCAGCTGTGTGCTGCTATCTAAGGTAATATACAGTTCTCGTTTACCGGTATCTTTATTATCGTAATACAGCCTAATCCGGTTATAGGTGCTGTTATCAATACTTGAAGTGTAACTGTAGTTTTCGGCGGTATCGCCATCGATCAGCAGGTCCAGTTTCATACTTTCAACGTCTTTCAGCGTGAGTTGGCCAAAATCATCATATAAGACATAGAGCTTCTTTTTATTCAGCAATGTTAGATCCAAAGCATTCTGAATGATATCGAACAAAGTAACATTCTCTTCAGTGCGCTTTGGTATCACATATACGGTATCTTCAATTTCCCCAACCTTCAATTTGAAGTCCGCGGCCAACATTTTAACAACGTCAGCAGCGGACTTATTTATATACCATAGTGCATCTTTATTTTTTAAGTACCGTAGCTGATCATAGGCGGTAACGCTGATAATACCGTCCTTATCCCTCTTTTTAGTAAAAACATATCCATAGAATACATTTTTACTATCCACCGCCATTTTTACGAGATTGCCTTCTGTAAAGTCAATAACATCGTCCTTCAGGACATTGAATGTTAACTTCCCAGGTGTGCCTTTGCGCTCAGTTTCCCATGTAATGCCCTCTTCGACTACCGGCTCAAATACTTTTTCACCGTTTTGAATTATTATCTGTACACTAGCCAAACTTAATCACCTGCCCTGAAACAAGAATGTTCGGGTTAGTGATGCTGTTTAATTTCGCTATCTCCTGCCATCGGGAGCCATCACCGAGCTGTTTTTTGCAGATTTCAAATAAGGTTTGACCAGCTACAACTTTATAGGCTTTTGGTATTTCCCGGCTTGTCTCCCGCTTTTGTTCTATGCTGGCTGTTTTGGTTCCGTCTTCAGCAGTCTTTACATTCAATACTTTAGTGGCATAGGGTTTATACTGCTTTAGCCGTACTGAGGTAAGTACATCAAAACCGTTGTTAGCATCTTCAATTATTTCGTAGTCTTCCAATGCTACTTTTAAATTAGTATCAAACAAAAAATCGTACCTCGGTGATAAGCGACAAACGATAAACTGAAAAGGCGCAAAGCTTGTTTTGAGCTGCTTAAATCCATTCAGAAAGTGATCGGCACTGCGAAATCCTGAAAAATAAGTTGCGAACGGATATTTTGAATTCGGCAGCAGCACTTCAAAACTAACTTCACTTAGACCGGCAGACTTCAAGATATTAACCTCACCATCATTGATGAGGTTAATTGTCTTATTTTTATTGTTGATCCTTAACTGCATCTTTGCGGGGGGAACCGGTAACTGAGTATCGCCCATGAAAAAGTAATAACTCATTCATGCACCCCCTCCGCGGCGGTTTGCATCGTTTCAATTAAGGTGTCTTTTAAATAAGTCATCATACCATCTAAATCATTATTACTGCTGACTGAATTGTGAATACCCCCCATATCTACTTTGATTTCTGCTGTGGTAAAGCGGTTAATAACTTCTTGCTCAGCAATATCACGAAGGTATTTTAAATCTTCTGCTGTAATATCCATGCTATCCTTCATCTTGCTGGTATTGGCTGCCGTATCTTCAATATTTCTGGCAACATCTTTATCTAACCCATTTGATCCTAAACTAAGTTTAAATTTATTTGCTACATCGTTGCCCAGATTGTAACCTTTATCCCATGCTTGCCCGTAGTCAATTCTGTTTATGTGCATCGTACTTGTATCTACTCTAAGCCGTTGAGCTTTATAGGCACCTTCCCCGAACTTCTCATTTACGGCCCCTTTTAAACTTTTACGCCATCCCTCTACGGCACTTGTCAGTTTGGATCCAAATATAGTGTCAACCGCGCTGGCTATTCCAGATAGTATACCTAGGATGGTATTGGCCATATCTGCAAATAGTCTAACAATAGAACCAATCGGATCATCCCATACATTTGCAAAGAACTCCACAAATGTAGCTATGAAGTTCCACATAACACCAAACGTATCAATAATCAGGTTCACCATTGCAATTACAACATTGCCTATAGCTGCACCCGCAAAGTAAAATGAACCAACAATTAAACCGGTTGCACTCAAACTTGTTCCGGCAAATTTATTAACCGCGGCTACCGCTAAATAAAAAATGGCTATTAATGCGATTATAGCAATGATAATCCAAGATAGAGGGCAGGCATACAGGGCAGCATTTAAGCCACCTTGCGCATAGGCTGCCGCAATTGTAGCACCAGTCTGGGCAATAGTTGATTCTACTAATAACCAATTTCGCGCATTCTGTACCGCAGTAATACCGGAACTAATCATCGCGGCCCCGTTATAAGCAATATACGCCGCTGCCACACCGAGTACAACCGGTTCGATCAGTGACCAATTGTCCGCAACAAGTGCGGCTCCACTACTCATAATATTAAAAGTTGTTTCCGCAATACCGGACAAGGTGTACATACCGTTGATTACTCCGTTAACTAAGCGCTCAAACCTCTTGCTATTTGCTACGTTATTTATTGCTGTTAAAACCGGCTGGAATGCTCTAATACCATGATTTTCAACGGAAGTCCAAATCTGACCGAACGTCTTAGGCATTTTCGCGAACTTAGCATTCGTTTGCTCGGCGGCAGACAGTAAGGCATTTTTAACAATGCTGGCAGTGATTTGCCCCTCTTGCGCCATTTCCCTAATGTGACCAACATCAACTTTCAAATAATCTGCTATATGCTGAATGATCGGCTGTGCATTTTCAAAAACGGAGTTTAATTCTTCGCCACGAAGGACGCCGCTTGCCATGCCCTGCGTTAATTGCAATGTAGATGCGGCAATCCCTTCCTGAGCTGTGCCTGCAATAATAAAGTTTTTATTTAATTGCTCCGAAAAAGCAATTAACTCAGCGTTATTGGAAAAAGCGCCCTTAGCCTGGCTCCCTAGTTGTGCAACTGCTGCAGCTGTTCCTAAGTAGCTCCCCCGGGAGTCTTCCGCACTGGCAAAAATCATTTCTTGTAACTGTGCAGTGGTTTGCATACTATCATTCATTAGGTCTACCCTAGCTGTCGTTTGGGCAACTGTATCTGACAACTTAATAGTCTTTGTGATACCAACGGCTGCAGCAATACCAGTGACGATATTCTTAATTTCACCTACCAGCCCCCCTGCTGCAGCTTGACCTTGGCGCATATCATTGTTTAATTGTTTTTGAGCGGCATCTGCTTCACGAATGTTTTTTTCTACACTATCCATAGCTATTGAAGCTTTGTTCAATTCCATTCTAGCCGCTGAGATACTCGCCGTATCAACGGCCCGTGAAGACGCATTTTGCATGGTTTCAAAACTTGAAATACATATATTTAAGGCGTTATTCATTGACCGAACAACAGAAGACATTCCGTCCTGTAGTTGGATCGCTGTCCTTATTGTAGCCATTACTTCACCTCAATTTAAACATAAGAAAAACCGCCCGAATGGGGCGGTTAGTCGATTTCATTTATTTATTATTTTAATGTCCGGAAATCTATCTCTGACATTTAAAGCATTAGGATTCTTGTATTCAAAATAATGATTTAGTAGTGTTTGGGCATCTTGTGAAAACGCCATTCCTTCAAACCACTCATCGTATACGTGACCAAATGTTTTACTATTCCACTCTTGTGAAAACTGACCGGTATACCCCGGACGCCGTGAATATAACTGAGATGAATCAGAGAACATCCTGTATATGTCTCTTCTTAAATGCCTAACAGTCTTGCCATCAAGCTCCCATTCAATAACTTCGTCTAAATTAATACCGCGTAGATCTTCATAGGTTATATAGTTTGGGTAAGTATCACCTTGAAAATATACCTGGAATCGTTCTTCACCGGGATACCCTTTTAGCGCCTTACAATGCTCATAAGCCCCTACACCATTAACGACATAAAGCTTTGTAACATCAACCATTTCGTTACTTGCACCAATTGAAAATTTAATCTCGCTATTTGCAAAGGCTAGATTTAACGATAAAGAGAAAAAGCACATCATTAAAAGAAGGACTTTGAAATATCTCATCTTCAGCCCACCATTCTATGAAAGTTTTACCGAAATTATACCATAAATTTAACAAAATTACCTAGTCTTCTTAGCTTCACGAGCTAATTCCTTCGCCCTTTTATCGTCAGCCTCCATTTTAGTCTGAATAGCGCCTATAACAAATGCTTTTTCATACCGGCTTAAAGCCATATATTCATGTGGCCATTTATGAAACTTGTGGAGGGCGTAGTAGGCATAGTTTGCCTCACTATCGCCCTCCTTAATCAGTTTTTTGCTTCTTCCACTATCTCATCCATACCGAGATCAAAGCCGTTTATCTCTTGAATTTTCTTCAGCAAGTCTTGATACTCCCCGGGCTTGAGCATATTTTTCAGTACAGCATCACCGCCCATAACCTTGTAACTATCCTGTAGCTCGGCGGCATTCAAGTTAGGGTATACTATGCACCTAACAGCTAACAAGCCAAGATATTTTTCATAATCGGTTTCCTGAGTATACTGCCCCTTCTTACCGGTTACCTGCACCTTCTTGGTGCAAGATTTGCGAATTTGCTCGTCTTCTTCACTGGTCACAGATTGCAGCTCCCATTCTAGCGGCTTACCATCTTCAACAAATCGTTTTGAAACTACATGCTTAACCGTTTCATTATCTTTGGCGTTCTGGGCAAGAAATGCACTTAAATTACTCATAATATCAATCTCCTCAGTTAAAATTAAAATTAATACCACTGCCAGCGTGAAGAATATCCTCTCCAGCAGTGGTGTTCCAGGGGTTATAAGTAGGCACACGATCAGAACAAACATTTTACATCATGCCGTCAAGAATATTGAATTTCTCAGGCATTTCAAAGTCTTCATAGGTAAAGTCAATATCCTGTTCTAAGAATTCCCCGCCAGCATCAAAACTGGCCAGAACACCGCCGTCAATATTGCAACCTTTAAAGATCATTGTTTGGCGGCCAGCAGCTGACGTCGGATCGTAATTTGTTATTTGTACGTCAAAATAGACATCTTCACCAGTATTTTTGAACTTCAACATTAGTTCATTGAAGATGGGCGTATTTTGGTAGACCGTCATAGTGCCGGTGCCATTCCAGCTAGTGGTTTTATTACCCTGGCCGGTCTTGCCCAGAATGGATACTTTCTGTTTTTGCTTTTCGAATTTGGCTTCAAACTTTTTACCCTGCATTAGCAGGTATCGGTTACTCTCTATGGTGACAAAGCACTCAGCAAGTTTAGCGCTTACTGCGTCCCTGGCCTGCATTACTTTTTGCATCTAAAGCCCCTCCTTTCTTACTTGACGATAACCGTCATATAAAGCTTAGTCATGCAATTAACCGGCTGTACCGGATCGGTCACAGTAACGGATTTTTTATCATTACCTTTCGCAACAACAACATCATCCGGGTTAAATTCTTCAATAGCCTGTATACCTTCCAGTTCCTGATGATACTTCACAAGATCGTTCCAGAAGGAAATGCGGCCTGCGTTATTATTTTGCACTTTGCCAAGATACTGCGTATTAAACAGTACTGCAATGTCGTTAGCGATTTGGTCAAGCACGCGGATAGTTTGATTTGAGTTAAAGTCAATATTCTTTTCCGGTGTGACACTCACGAATGAATTGATATCATCCAGCACATGAACCTCATCCCCCACCTTGTGAAACATGAAGGAGCCTGCTTTCATTGCCGCCTCTAATGCGGACTGCTTATAGTCCACAAAGAAGGTAAATTCACCGTCATAATTCTTATTGGTATTAGACCGGTTAACAGCGCAGGAAGCACTGGCACCAGTTACCCAATACACAGCGGCTGACTCCAGTTCACCGCCTAGCGTTTGATTCTTTATGCTAATAACGCCTTCATAGTCCGCTGCTTTATCATAAATAACTGTTTGGAACTTCGCCCCTACTTCATCCCTCATGCGCTTCGTATAGGCCATATACAGACTCTTAATAGTTTCCTCTGTCGATAAGCAACCCAGCGTATTGAATTTATAAGCCTCGAATTTATCCAGCGCGGTCTGATACTGTGTGCCGGTAATAGCTGCACCGTTAGTCCCTCCGGTAAGAGGTGTAGCGGCTGTCACGGCTAATGTCGCTCCGGTTTTAAAGGTCACATAATCATTTGCCACTAGGGCGGCAGCATTTGCCACTGTCTGCAAATCAACCAACGTAGTACCTATCATAGTTGACACGTCAAAATTTGCTGGAACATCAACGTTAGAGGCTATCACAATCTTAATGTCATTGCCCCGGATACCGCCATATTTTGCCGTAGCGAAGGTGTTCTGAGCTTTTACAGCCGTATTATTTAACCGGTAGAAATAACCGATTCTGAGGTTAAGGAACAAATCACGCAAGCCCTTTAGCTTGTCGCTTGTGTAATCATAGCCAAATATCTTCAGTGAGTCAGATTGGAAGTCTACATTTTCTACTGTGAACACTTCGCCTTCTGGCCCCCAATCCAGTTCAAGGGCTAATGCACCGTAGCCCCGATCTGAGAGAGTCGCGGACGCCCTGATAAGAGAAATGAAGTTAATATAACTCCCCGGTAGTGTCTTATTTTGCACAAGAAATGTGCCGCCACCTAAAGCCATTAGTCACCCTCCTTTACTTTTGGTTTATCAAATTCTTTTTTCAAAAACGCATTAATCAGCTTATCGACTTCAGCCAGCTCATACGACTTGTCTTCTGCCAATAAAACAGAAAGCAAGTCCCGCCGTTCCGCATATTTCTTGGCAGCCAGGATTTGCTGCTTGCTGAATTTTGCTACCGGTTCTGCCGGTGTTTCCGTTTTAGCCACTGTTTTTCACCCTTTCTATAATTTCTAAATCCTCCATAACCGGATCAAGATCAACAACTTTACGGATTCTAAGATCATAGTTCACAAAGAAATGCAGCACACCGTCAGTCACTTGATGCTTCATTTTGGATCCCCGGACCAAATTGCCGTCAACCGTGATATACTCCAGTTCCATATTCAACGTATCCACTACACCATTAACTTCCGTGGTGTAGTTTTTCGCTTTTGGGAAGTAATGAAGATCAAAGGCTTGTTCCCGGTTGTAGGTAGGACCTATTTCCTGCTGCTGTCTGCCGGTCAAGCAGACAAGTAGAAAGCAGGGTTCCTTTAAACCCTGCTTAACCTCATCAATATAAATTTCATACCCATTACCGAATGTTGCATTTAGCTTTCGGGCAATGCCGGTCATAGTTTCGTTAAGCATTGAACGCATCCCCTAAGTATTTCATTAATTTCTTTTCCAGAATCGCCGGGGCTTGGCTGTCCAATTCTTCTTCACTTATTGTAAGCATGAATTGGCCGTTTACCCACCCCTTGCCGCTCCCGGTCCGGTGTCCAAACTCAACATATGACGCATAATTAACCGGGTTAATAAGTTCAATCTGATAGACATTACCTATCTTGGTTAAAGTCAAGGTCTGAACATATTGTTTAGCGTTTGACTGACCTTTGCCTTGTGCTTCAGCCTCGGTTGAAGCTGTCCACCCTCGCCGCAAAGTGCCGCCATTCTTACCTTCCCCTGCATACTGCCCTACTGGCGTTCGCTTAATGACCTTTGCCAACAGTCGAGCAGCCAGCTCCTTCGCGCAGTCTTCACAGAATTTATCAACGTCAACACGGTCAAGCTTTTCCAAGCGTTTTTGCAATTGCTGCAGCTGCTTAAAATCACATGTGCCCCACTTACCCATTTACGCCCACCCCTGGAACAGCTCAATACTGATTTCTTGATGGTTGGTATAAACGGCAGGTTTGCTGCTGCTTTGATAATCGGCTGTAACATCATTCTGTACAACCGTTATCTTGCTCCCTGGCTTAATTATAATTTCAGGTGCAATGAACAGTGTAACGGTCTGTGTAACAGAGGCCGCACCATCGGAACTTGAAGTGCTGGCAATGGTTTTGTAAGATAACCGACAAGGCTGATCCGTTAATACAGCAACTTCTTGTTGCGTAGATATTTTGGTGTCGGGATCTTGCACTGACTGATATTCATACACGGTACACTTCCCTTTGTATAGGCTTTCAATGGCCTTACGCGTAGGGCTTACCATCGGATACACCTATAAGCGGCAAAATCTACTTCACTGTGCAGCAGATACTTTACCAAAGCGTCATATTTAGCCTCTGCGCTTGCGGAAGTGTCAAAGGTGACAGTTGTATCGCCCTCGGTTATTTGCTTCACTACCGCCTCAAATTCAATGCCTACGTTCTGGCCGCTTTGCTTCTTACCGTAAAGGAATTCCCCGCAAACCATATCTACAGCTACAGAGCGAAGCCCTTCCGGTACTTCGCTCACATTGCAGCTATTTTTGATATGTGCTTCAACTTTTTCAATACAGAAAGTAAGTATCCAGTCATCAACGGTGGTTGTCACATAGCCAAATGACTCCAGGCGTTTTTTTACCTCTTCTTCCATAACAATTAGCCCTTCGAGATAATCCGGGCAATTGGAATCGCCTTGTGCTCAATGTATTTCCGGGCAGCACCTGCACCGCCATCATGGACCAGTGTCCAGTTTGCGCCGTTTTCCAGTTCGGCAGCTGTCGGGGATAACGTTGCCTGGCTTGCTTTGGTATAGCTAATGCCATAGGGAGCAAAACATTTCCGCTGGCGACTGTACAGCGTATCCTGACCGCCGTTGGTTTTCGGATCACGGCTCATTTCATATGGCACCTGTGCACCAATGTTTTCATAGTCAAACGCACCTTCACCAAGTACGTAGGTTGTGTATTTGGTGTAGGCTGGGGTTTCCCCGTCAGTGGGAACGTCCTCAGTAGGCATAGAATCGTCAATCAGGACAATCCTGCCGTTCCAGGTTCCTAAAGACAGCTCGCGCTCAATTCCATTGGCATCAGTCTGTTTCAGGTAAGCCAACAGTTTTAAGTTCTCAAGATTTGTTGCTACTGCCGAATGCATAACAACAATCCTAAATTTAGATTTATTGTCTCCACTGGCCTGCTGAATAGCTGTGTTTAAAGTAGCGGCTCCCACTAAAGCAGCTTCAGCAGTGTTGACTGTAATATCATAGGTGTGACCGTTAACGAATTTCAGGTTATTGGCGCCGGTCATGCTAAAGATCCCTTTCAGGATACTTAGCAGTGTGGCCTGGTCAACATCATCCCAATATCCTGCAACCTGTACAGCTACATTGTCCATAAATCCGGCACCGCCGGTAATATCTTCGGCAAAGTCGCCTTCTGTCCAGGCTTTAGCCCTGCCAATAACTACAACGCCCCGTTCGAAGGTGGTGGTGCTGGTTGCTGTAATGTCGGTAGTGCCGTCATAATTGAGCGGATCACCATCAAGCAAACCGTACATCGGCAAAATAGCATATGCAGTACCCGTTTGATTGCTGAACGCAGTACGAATGTCGGTATTGGCTTTTAATGCTTTGGATTTTACCAGCTCATTTTTCTTGGTTTGCGGAATACGGGCAACATATTTACCAAATGCCTCTGCATTAAAAGATTTAAAATTAAATTTCATGTTCTAATTTCCCCTCTCTTTTTTTAAACTTCCGCGCCAGGATTTGCTTCCATGTAGGCGCACAATTCGGTATAGTTCATTTCACTAGGCTTTTTGTCAGTGGAGTATGTCTTATCTTGTCCTTCGCCTGGTTTCACTCCCTTAAACTTTGTGGGAGCAGGGGCGGCGGCATCGAAGAGGAATTTAGTCCCTTCTTCTGTTTGCAGCTTTTTAATCTGATCAGCCAGACCTTTAATAGATTCTCCTTCCAGTTCAGCCTTTTCGAGGTCAAGTAAAGCCCTGACGGCTTTCAGGTTTTTGGCCTTCGCTCCAGTCAGGGCTTTGTCGACGGCAGTATCAATTTGCATTTGCTTGATTTTGCCTTCGTATTCTGTTTTATTGGTTTTATTGGTTTCCTGCAATTCTTCAATTTTCTTTTGCAGACCGGCAGCATCAACCTTTTTCAGTTCCTCCAGCTGTTTGTCACGGGCCTTGATATCTGTTTCAAGCTGCTGTTTTGCTGTCACCTCCTTGTCATGCTCCGATTTGACCACATACCCTTTCAACTCTTCCCCGCTGGCGGCGGCTACTTTGGTTGCCGTTGCATCATCCAGGCCCAGGGCGAGTAATTGTTCTTTTGTCATACTATCAATCTCCCTTTTAATTTTTAACATAAAAAATAAGCGTTATAAACGCCTATACTACATAACATCCTTGTTTTATTTTCCAGTAATTTCTATACTCAAAGTATCAACTCGAATTATGTTGAAATAACACGAAAGGAGTAAACTACTATGCCAAACCAACATGTAACACCAAAAGGCGATAAGTGGCAAGTTAAACCTGCAGGCGGTCAAAAAGCTACTAAACTTTTTGATACGCAAACAGCGGCAATTGATTATGGTCGTAATATCGCCAAAAATCAAGAAACCGAACTTGTTATTCATCGTCCTAATGGTCAAATTCGCGACAAAGATAGCTATGGAAATGACCCTTCATCGAGCAAAGATACTAAATTTTAGTAGGTGTTAATTTAACAACAATGCTTGGGTTTGCGGTAATAACTTGTTCTGAAGTTATTACCGCAATTTCTTTACTATTTGCTTCATCATAGACAACCAATCTACTAAATTTGTCAGATAATACATTGTTTGTATCGGACACACCAAACCCCTCCTTTCAAATTTTTGAACTAATAAAAAAGCACCCACACAAAACCTGTGTAGATGCTTAACTAACCGGCAATTCAATTAATCTTAGTTCCCTGGGAACCTTTAAACCGTCTTTTTCGGCTTCTTCCTGCAGCTTGATATCATCGGCAATCATTTCATCCGTATAACCAAGCTCTTTTGCTCGTCTTATGAATTCATCTTTTTCCAAGCGGCATACTCCCTTTCAATGGTTTCCCCTATTTCCTTGGCAATAGATCTTGGATTCGGGTTATTACAATACTCTGCCCAGGCTTCAGCAATAAATTCGCTGTACCGATTTGGATTGTTATTCTTCCAGGCATATTTCGAAAGTTCTTCCGTAATTTGGTCATTCGTCCGGGCATCAAACAGTTTTTGTATGTTCTCTTTGCTGGACAGTTTCAGCATCTTATCCAGCTGATGTCCCATTTCATGATCCAGGACGGATTTAACCGTATCACAGCCGATAGGATGGAATTTACCAGCTACATCAGCCTTTAGACTTTCCAGCAGCTTAGTAATATCGTTACCTTGAACGGAATTAAAAGTAATCCCAGCAAAGCGCCTAAATGGTTCTTGTTGAGGCGCCCAACTTGAAGCGTAAGAATTAGAGGGAACCTTTAACTTATTCATGATTTTTTCTATTTCATTATCAACATGCCTCTCTATTCTCTCAAGGCTCGCGTTAGGATTATGCTTGATCATCTGCTCCAGGTAATACTGCCGCACTATTGGCTTCATGGTACTGTTCCGGGCGTGGGATTCACCGACAAAACCAAACTGCTGTTTTAACTCCGGGAACTTAGCAAAATTGGCAGCTAACCCTTCATTCCAGCCGTTTGCTACATCAACATGCAAGCCTTTATAATCGGCATACTCTATGCCCAGTGTTTCAGTAGCATATTGATTGGCTTCCTGAATGGTTTTAGCCGGTGTGAAGCTTGCTTTCACTATATCAGTTTTCGCAATTTCCTTCAATCCATCTTTTGAGCCACCATCCACAAAAGTTTTCTTCCAATCCTCATACTTCATGCTGTCCGGTACATAGTAGGTTTTACCTTCTGCATTCCTTGCAGCTCTAAAGCCGGTATTATCGTCGAAATACGGGACTGTAACAGTACGGCACCAGCAATGAAAAGGCGGAGCGGTAACACCCACCTGGTAATCCTTCATTTCAAAGACTTTACCATCTAACTGCTGACAAATCAGCGAGGTTTTACCATCCAATGTCGCTACAATCTCATACCGCTCCACATCCAGGTCATTAAAGCAGTCCCGCTGTGCTGCAGACGCAAAAAATGCAGATTCGGTCATCACTAACCGGCCTGCATTATTTTTAGTAGTCTCAAATTTTTGGGCTATGGTTTTAATCAATCTATCCGGTGGATCGCCGCGAATGATTGTTTGCGTCAGCTCGGTATGAAGTGTATTAACAAGCTGATCCTTTGCTGTCCAGCAACGATTAGTGAAATTCTTACCGTCAGCTGTCCAGGGCTTATTCATTACCGCTACTAACTGCCGGTTATTAAACTTTTGCAGGTCATAACCGACATTAAAACCGCGCTGCACTTCATAGGCGGTATAGTAATAACCATTGGAATAGATATTCCGCATGGTTCGCTCTAATCCGTCAACCTGGTTGCCATACAGGACTTCAACTTGCTGCTGCATTTGGAGCTTTAAGGCCTCCAGACGGGTTATATGCACCCTGGCTGAAGCGTTTTCAAGCTGTTTCAGCCATTGGCCATTTATAGCGTTTTCTTTGCCATACTTGATATACTCCTGAACGGTCCACTTGAATTCCTTCAGTTCTGAGGAATTCAGCAGCCGTTTAGCTTCAGCAAAGCTAATCTGATTATTTTGAGCAAAGCGGCCGTACCAACCTGCGATTTGATCTTCTAAGGATTTAGCAGCTAGTTTGTACTGGCGTTCCAGGTCATCATAATAGGCAAGGCCCTGCTTTAATTGTTCTTCTTCCAGGAGTTCAAACCGTTTACGCCAATAATCGCTATGTTTCATTCAAATCACCAGGCTTGTCAAATGCTGCCCTGTATTCATCCATTTCTGACTGCTGCTGTGCCTTCTCATCAGCAATTCGCTTCAGTTCCAGTTTTACGTCAGTTGTCCAGGGATGCTGACTCACGATAGTTTCATTCGAGATAACACCCATTGATTTAGAACAGTTGTCAATGCTCTCTGTTTCATTGATCAGGATATCCCGGTTAAAGATCACATTGACCGTTTCTCCGGAGTAGTCGCCCTGGCCGGTATTGGCAAGATGCATATTCACAAACCATAATAGTTCCTCAAAGGAAGCTTGAAATTCAGTCTCCATGCCGTTGGCGTCCAGGTCAATGTCACTGTACATGCTTTGAATGTTCATCTGATTTGGATTGCCTGTCATGCGGTCATCCTTGGCATCATAGCCCCGTCCGTTTTCAATTAAAGCTTTCTTCAAGAGCTTTAAAATGATTTCATAGTTTTCTGCATTGACCGTGATTTCCAGTGTGTCCAACCCACCGCCAACACCGTCAATTGTCCTGACCTTAACCACACCATACTGACTGAGGTTCTTTCGGAATTCCCCAAGGTCCGTACCGTCATAATTCTGCAGCACAAGGATAGTATTTCGGGCATCTTCCTGCATATTGTTTTTGAAGTCGCTGATCAGATCGTTCACGCCATCTTGCAAGGACTTTACCCTCTTAATGAGTGGGATTTCCTTATTGTTAAACTTAAAGGCTACAAGGGGAACTCTGTCCCAATTGTAGCCTTTGGTATTGCCGTCAGCATCTTCAATTAACATGTGTGTAGTCGAAGGGTTTTCAACGTCCGGGATTAAGCTGCCTTTCAGTTCATACCGGTGTATGCCCTGCTTATCATAAATTTCAACCTTCGTAACGGTAACTTCGATTGTGCCTTCATAGGCTTCCACCTGGTACACTCTAACGGCAAAATCTAATACGGTATGTTCAGCATCGGCCCAGAACGGCAATATCTCGTAAGAGGGGAACCGTTTAAACGTGAGCTCGCCCTGGTCATTATAATACGGATGCAGCCAGGCTATGCCGCCGTTTAATGCATCCTCACCAAGATTCCGCAGCGTCCGGAGGAATCGTTTGTTTAAAACAGTTTTCAGCAGCTCACTGTAACTGTCGTCCTCAGCTTCAAAGGTGATCGGCTTTGCCAGCAAGTAATTAGTTTTCTGATCGACCAACTTACCATATTGGTTATCTACCACTCTGTTATTCGGCAGGTTTTTTACCTCTACCAGTTCACCCTTCTCGCCAATCACTGTGCGGCGGCGGCTCAGAATGTCATGATCGCCCCTGAAATACTTCTCACCAGTTATCATATCCCGGCGTATTGGCGAAGTTTGGAACTTGGTTAGTTCCATTTCAATAAATTTTAAATCGCTCATGCGGCTACCGGCTCCGGTTTTAATAAGCTGATTAAATTGTCCCGTTTGGTCTGTCCAATACAAATACTATCACCTCCTGTTAATCAAATCCCATTCTGTTGCCCTGGCCGATTTTTTCAGCTATGCCGGTTGTTGCGTCCGGGGCATCATCGTTCTTGTTTTTGCCTTCCTTCTGGTATTTAACCATTGCCTCGTAGTATTCCGGCCACTGATCCCGCCAATTGACCGGAAAGTATATATGGTCCATGACCCAAGTACTATTTGATAGTATCCGGGCTTTCTTGTTTTTCGATTGATGGAAGGTATTAATTCGTGTTCGGTTGCTCCGGTGTTTAGTTTGCAGCAACCTTTCAACGGCCCTACCAAAACCCCGGCCACCATTGTTGCTTTCAACGTCAGCTACATCGACTTTATCCTCATGCAGCATTTTTGCTGTAGCCGGTTCAGTGTCCTCCATTGGTGCTTTAGTGTAAAGTACATTCAGGACATAGGCTTCTTTCTCATATTCGCCATAATTGATGCTGCACAGGTAATCTTCCCCGGTATCGGCCGTATCCGTGTAATTTTTGATTGCGGTAAATAGCGGATTACCGTTTTCATCCATCGGTAGACGGCTATAGGTTTTGAATTTGCTGTATAATCGGCCTTTCAGGTCAATCGGCTCTTGTTGATAATTAGCTGAAGCAATATCAGCACCCATTGCCTTTTTCTTGGCTTCATAGCTTTTACGGGATAATACTTCTTCACAAAGCATAGTACCGTCATCCTGTAACGCTTTCATGCAGATATGACGGATTTTTGCTCCCTGCTCCCGATAATGATCTAAAGCCCGGCCTGCAAGGTCATCTGAAGCCCAGCGAGTCATGATAATGATGATTTTGCCGCCTTCTTCAAGACGGGACAACATCGTATTAGTAAACCAGTCCCAATGCTTCTGCTTTACATCTTCGTTATTGGCTTCAGTGGAATTTTTGATTAAATCATCTATGAACATCAGGGAACAGCCAAAACCTGTTGCCGTTCCGCCTGGTGACGTGGCCAGGTAGCTATTATAACTGCCTTCTAAACTCCAAAGGTTCATAGCTCCGTCACCCTGTTGAATTTTTATTCCGGGAAATACGTCACTATAAACCGGCTTGTATGGATCGGCTTTGACTTCCTGAATACTATTACGGACATTCTTTGCAAACATGGTTGACAGAGTTTCATTGTATGAGCCGGTCATAACTTTTTCATTTTTGTTCTTACCGAATACCCACTCAACAAAAAGACCTGCTGTTCTAGATTTCCCATGCCGCGGCGGCTCATTGATGATTAAAACCTCATCATCACCTTCATAGAAGGCTTGAAGTTCCTTGCACAGTTCAACGAGATATTTTCGGGAAGGTTTATAGAAATTAGGCGCTTTAAGATTGCAATAAAAAAAGAACTCACGTTTTGCAAGTTCTGTCTTTGCTCTTATTTGCGCTAATCGTTTATCATACATCCTCTTCACCAGCTATTTTTAGAAGCTGTTCCCGCGTCAAGCCTTCAAAGGGGTCATTCCTTCTAATATTGGCATCAATTTCTTTCCGGTCCCGCCATTCAGCCGGTTTACGATTCTTCAGCCAAAAGATTTGAGCTGTCGTATCAGGCTGCACTTCTTTTACAACCTTCTTTGTAATCTCGAATTTATGTTTTTGGGTAGATTCATTGTAAACTCGTTCCCTGGTAACTTCTGTAAACTGATACCCCAATGCCCGTTTTAATAAAGCATTCTCAACCTGGATATCAACAACCTCTTTACCCCTTTTTAAGGCGTCAGAAATGTCAGGATAGAGTTTTTTCCATTCATACAATGTTGTCCTGGTAATACCTATATTTGAAGCAATCTGTTCATCCGTCAAACCATTGCGCGCCCATGCTTCCAGCTGAAGCAAACCTTCAGCAGTTAACCATTCTTCATATTTTCCTTTAGCCACTGAAGGATCACCTCACTTTCAGCTATTTCCATACTTTTAGTACAGGGCTTGACTTATATCCTTTTGCCGTAGGATGACAGTTTGCATTGTAAGGCTGTCGCATAAGCTGCTGATAGTCCTCATTACGTTTCGCCCTTCGGTACGTTACACACTGACGATCCACAATGCCGACTTGCCCGGCATTGCACAATTGATCAAGATTAAATTTGCAATCTTCACGGTTACATAGTACGGACATTGTAGCCCCTCCTGTTTTAGACAAATGAAAAACCGCCTACAATCTTGTAAGCGGTTCGCCTGTTATACTTTTGACACAATAACATTTTACCACGGTAAGAAATCCCAAATCAATTCCATGTCTTTCGCATTGCCGAAAGCCCGTCAAGCCCGAATATTAAAGCACTTAGCATCTCTGTACTGTCCCGGTTGTCTCGGTAATACGTACTTCTGTCAATATTCTCGATTTTACATATTTCCTCCATTTTTATTTTTTCTTCAGCTAAATATACCGCACATAATACTCGATATCGTCTTGTATCTTCTGGCTTATCAGACCTTTCGCAATAAATCTCATATACTTTTAGCATATTATCGACATGGGCCATTATAGTTTTAGTCCGAATAACACTGCTCTTCACAGCGTCAATGTACATATCTTTATCGCAGGTACCTAAAGATTCTAGAATCTCTATAGGGTTAGCAGATACGGCTGCAGTACTTCTGTCATAAACGGCCTTCTTGCAATACTCTTTTAGTGATTTATAATGTTTCAGAAGCATTCGAGTATTCCACAGCCGGGTATTTTTTTGTTCTCTTTTTCTCTCTTCAAATTGTTTATCCCAGGCTTCTAATGCTGCTTTTGCCCCGGCTTCACCAGCTATACGGATGATTTCTTCTTTATCCACTATGCCGCCTCCCTTCGTACTTGTTCAATCAAAGCCTTAACGGCTCTCATCATCGTTTCTTGCCCTTCCGCTTTACCATCTAAAGCCCTGGCCACCAGCTCGTCTACAGTGCCTACTGCCACCAGGTGATGAATAATGACGCTGTGCAATTGTCCTTGCCGATATAGCCTTGCATTCGCCTGCTGGTACAGTTCAAGACTCCAGGTTAGTCCGAACCAGACAATCATATGCCCACCGTCTTGAAGGTTCAAGCCGTGTCCTACAGAAGCGGGATGTGCCAACATCACCGGTACTTTCCCCGCATTCCAATCCGCGATATCTTTTGCTGTGTCCAATATCCTTGCTTTTGGGTAATGTGCTTGCAGTCTCTCCAAGTCGTGCTTGTACCAGTAAAAAACTAGCACCGGTTCACCATTGGCAGTTTCCACAATATCATCAAGGGCCGTTAATTTTGCATCGTGAATTTTGGTTACTTTCCCATTCTCGTCGTAGGCAGCACCATTAGCCATTTGCAAAAGCTTGTTAGATAAAACGGAAGCTGTATTTGCCACAATATCACCGCCGACCATTGGCAGTAACAAATCCCTCTCAAGTCGTTTGTATTGCTCATATGCGGCAGCCGGCAGCTTCACCGGTATAAAGTTGTCAATCCGTTCCGGAAGATTAAGCCAATCCTTTGCCTGCATACTAACGCAGATATCAGCTAGTTTTGCATAAATCGCTTCCTCTGCTCCGGGTTTCGGCTTCCAGCTAAAGATTGTCGTTCTGTTCCGTTTATCGGGTTCAAAATATCGCTCTCTGTAGCCTGTTACTGTCTTGCCAAGTCTCTCACCCTGGTCCAGTAGATAAATCTGCGCCCATAAGTCCATCAAGCTGTTAGGCCTCGGTGTGCCTGTTAGTTCTACGATGCGCTTGATAAAAGGTCTTACTTTTCGTAATGCTTTAAATCTCCTTGCTTTTGGTGATTTAAAACTAGAGGACTCATCGATGACAACCATATCGAAAGGCCACTTTTTACCGTAATACTCCACCAGCCATTCGACATTCTCCCGGTTAATGCAATAGATATCCGCTTTTTCCTGTAAAGCCCGTAATCGCTCACTTTCGGATCCTAGCACCTTTGCTATTTTTAAATACCGAGTGTGTGCCCACTTTTCCGATTCCCGGCTCCAAGTGTCATCGGCTACCCGTAACGGTGCGATTACTAAAACTTTCGCCACATCAAACCGATTATGCAATAGCTCAGCAATAGCCGTTAAGGTGCTTACGGTTTTACCCATGCCCATTTCTAAGAAAAGGGCCGATGCAGTTAAATCAATAATGCGGCCTGTTGCGTAATCCTGGTATACCTTAGGCTCGTACACGTTAGGCGCCATCAGCAAACTCCTCCTGAATAAAGGCCTCTACCCCTTGAACCGAATCAATGCAGTAAACAGTAAATCCTAACGCCTCCAACTCGGCTGCGCGTTTCATCTGCAATGGCTCCAGGTTCTTCCCCTCATCTTTCATTTCAACAAACACAATCCGGCCGCCTGGCTTTAAAACAATTCGATCCGGCACCCCTGACATTCCAGGTGAAACAAATTTCCAAGCCTTTGCCCCTCGTTTCTCAACTTCTCGCTTAAATCGTTTTTCAATCGTTCTTTCCATAATTATCGCCCTGGCAAGTACCACAGCCAGTTCCATTCTTCGTCGTATGTTAATTTGAACTGTCTGGATAAAATACCGATTTCATTTTTTGCCTGTTTAATATCTCTCTTAGAAAAACCTGCACTTTGCGCTTTATCATACACAACTTGAATCGGTAATGGTTTTTCTACTAACAATGCCATCAAAAAATTTACTGCCTCACTCACAAGTACCACTCCTATAAAAATATTAGCTGTGTCCAATGCGTGTGTCCGGTCGTTATTTTTCTCTTACGTGCGCTAATACAGCGTTTATGGCACTACGCGCGCGCTATATAATATCTATATTTATTATTTTTTATATTTAATAGAAGTTAATGGACACACCGGACACAGGAAACTATGAAGCCTTACGGCTAGACGGTTTACTGGTGTGTCCGGTATTGTGTCCGGTGCAATTTAAACCGGACACGCGGACACACCTAGACATTTGACTTTTCTCTGACTGCCGTGTCCGTCTCTATAGTTTGGACACACGTATTCTTTAATCGGACACATCAAAATCTTCTTTAACAAACGCCCTTTGAGGTCCATACAATTTGCCAAATCGTATCTTACCCGTTCCTTTTTCATAACGCTTCCACCCCGGCATACGGTACATTATATCCTTTACCTCTCGGGATTTCTGCACATCGAACATACGTGGATCGCCATTAAAGCATTCAGCCCAAATTTCTAAAGCACATATCTTGGTGCGTTCAATTGTCCCTTCTTCAGGCTGCCCAAAATCCCCACCATAGAGAAATTCGCGCCTTGCTCCCAAGTCCAAATCTTCCCAGTTAGGAGGTATTTTCTTATCAAGATACTCTTGAACTTGCCCGGATTTATCGGATTCCTCCATATATGCTTCTTGCACTTCTAGGGCCATAGATTTAATCTTTGCGTCGAGATATAGCGATTCGCCGTTCTGCCAAGCAATGGCGGCCTCGGCCCAAATTTGGTCGATTTCAGAATCAGTTAGATCGTTAAAAACATTTTTGTTTTTTTCCTGCGCTTCAATTTTTACCGGCCAGAACCGGCGATTGCCTGTTACATCACGTAGGAATTCTTCACGATTCGTACTCCCAAAGAAAACGCATTGCCTCGGAAAGTTAGAGGCATATTTACCATAGGATACACGGAATTTATCTACCTTTTTAGAAAGAAACTGCTTTATTGCTTCCACTTCTGCCTTTTTTAATGCAGACAACTCGCCCATTTCAACAATCCAAGTTCCCTGCAAAATTTCATAGGCCTCTTTACCTTGTACTGTCGTAAGAGAGTCTGAAAACCACTCCTTGCCGAGCTTTTGAAGTATATAACTTTTGCCAGCCCCTTGCCGTCCTACTAAGACAAGCATTTCATCAAACTTAATGCCGGGAACCATTACACGCGCAACTGCAGCAATCAACATTTTACGTGTGACCGTTCTTGTGTATTCATTATCTTCAGCGCCCAGGTATTCGATAAAAAGCCGATCAATACGTTCTTCTCCATCCCACCAAAGACTATTTAAGTAATCTCGAACCGGGTGAAACCGATTATACATTAGGACTTCTTTTAGTGCGTTAGAGATAATACCTTGCCCCGAAATATCGTATATTTTACTGAAGTAATTGTATAAACACGCTTCGTCGTCATCTTCCCAGAAAGTGCCGTGTTTTAGGTTTCTCCAAGGAAGATCACCGTTAATGACAATACGGTGGGCGAAATCATCTTTTGATATTTTTCCTGAAAGATTTGGATCATGCTGCAAAATTAAGATGGCGTTTTCAGGTGTTGATAAATACTTTCCTCGCTTATCGATATCTAACCTTGATAGCCAAGCTTTATCGTCCGCTTCATCGGCGTTGGTAAAGTCGTTATTAGCTTCTGCAAGACGTTCTTCACCCAGTAACTGCTTCACTTTAACGTCTTTAGTTGAAAAATCTAACATGGCCTTATAACTTGGTAATTTAACTGTCGGTGTATCAGGTTTTGCTTCTTCGTCCAGATGCCCGAACTTGTGCAAGCGTACCAGGTCAAAAGAATTTACCAGCTTGCCACTGATCGGATCAGTACCGTGATGAGAATAGGCGAATTTATCTTCATATAACACTAGCCCCGCTGCTGCTGTGCCGTTGGTGTAGGTGTACCGCCCTTCCATCGCGCAGGGCTCATATACATCAGACAGGAAAGCTTCAATCACTTCTGCAATTGAGTACGTGCGGCAGAAGGCCCCGACAACACCATTCTTTGCGTGTGGATCGCCCTGACGGTCCGCTAATTGTTTCCGGGCCTTATGCGCTCTCGAAGATTCTGGCCAGAAAGACTGATCACGCCAATCTTCATACCTGGCTAAAATCTTGTCAGGATCTAACCAAGGGCCGTCGTTATATTCGAAAAGGAAATCTGCATCAGCAGAAGTTGAAGGCCAGTACATCAGCCTGTGCGGTTGATAGGTTGTATCGTCGAATAGATCAATTCCAATATCCGCGGCAATACGGCGGGAAATCGCTTGATACTCGTCTGGCGTTACTGGCCGGGATAAGACGATCACTAAGCGCAGCCGGGGTTTTGTTGGCCGGTGCTTATGCGTGCTGTAAATGGCATACGCACAATTACCTAAAAGCAAATCGACTAAGGTTGTGAAATCCGGATCAGCAAAATCTGCGTCGAGTGTGATAATGTGGCGCCAGGCTGTATTGGTGGAATTGCGGCGGCCGCCTTTGAGCGTACCGCCTACAAACCCGCCTACGTCCTTTAATTCGTCCTGCTGGGGTTTGCTCATCTTGTCAAACTCATCGAGCGTTTCCCGCGTCCTGGTTGTTTGACTTAGCTTATCCACCAACTGGGACCATTGCATTTCCCGGTTCTTCCATTCCATTTCATGCCTGCTTCTGCCGGTAGCAATGGTGATCTTACCGTCATGCTTCAGCTTTATTGATTTGAATATTTCTTTTGTTTGAGTATTCACAAGGGCAATTCACCTCGCAATGCTTTAGCTATTCCGTCCAGCACATAATCCGGGCACGGTATAGCTACACTGTTGCCTAGCATCTTGTACCTGGTTGTATCCGGCTGCCCCATTGTCCAAAAATCCGGAAAACCTTGCAAGCGTTCACACTCTAAAGGGGTTAAGCGTCTTACGACATACCCTATGCGTACAGGGTTTTGATAGTTTAAGCTATGCCCGCCCCCCGACTTACTTTGCAATGTTCCGCTTAACTCCGGATTTTCGTACAGGTTGCGGCAGTCTACTGTTGCTACTGCTGCGCCCCTGCTATCAAGCGTGAACATCTTATTGTCTTCTCGATATCCAGGACCTGCGGGCCCTGCATTGTCGCTCCTACCAATTACACTGTGCTGTATCGCCACTACTGTATCCATATCCATTCGATAGGAAAGGTTTCCCTTAGCCAATAATGGATTTGATACTTCCGGAAATGCAACGGCAATTTGACTTGTAGTCTGCAAAGGTGGGGTGGCCTCATTCAGCACTGGCGCATTGTCGGATATGCTGGCGTTCGCTTTAAATCCAACGGCTGGAACAATTGGCACGTTATTACCACCAGTCCCCATCTTAGATAACAGTGTTGGTGAAATATTTATTGACTCTAAGACACGTCTTCTACCACCAATATCCCAGATTGGTATTCTAATGCCTTTTTCAGCATTGGGGGTAGCTCCTTGCCTCGTTCCTTTGCTCTCCGCAATATACCTCGGCAGGCTTTCGGGCTTAAATAATATTTCTCCGGCACGTCTTCCTCCAAAATCTGCGACAAGAAAGATGCGTTTTCTACGCTGGGGCACTCCCCAATATTGGGCGTCCAGGATACGCCAAGCGATATCAACCCCGTTGCTTCTAACCATTCCTGCGTTTGCCCATTTACCAGATCGAGGCATTGAAATTTTGGTTTCTGCGATTTCTTCAAGCACGGTTTTAAAATCAGCGCCCCCATTACTTGACAACGCTCCTGCAACATTCTCCCAGAGCAGAAACCTCGGAAATATTCCGCATGTATCGTCCCTCATTTCTCTGTTAATTCTTATAGCTTCCATGAATAGCCCCGATCTTGTTGAAGACACTTCTGCTTCGCTGAAACAATCGGGGCAAAAGGAGTGAAGCGCTTTAACTTCCGCAACAGTTTTCTTTTCATAAGCGTATCCGCAATCGGAACATACAACTTTCATACCCGCCCCTTTACCGGCCGCGCTTAAATCCTGACAAGGGCTCCCGAATGTTACCACATCAACCGGGCATATCTCTGAACCATTGACTTTCGTAATATCGCCTAAGTGCTGAAGTTCTGGGAAGTGTTTTTTACTAACAGCAATCGGGCCAGGCTCTACCTCACTTGCCCAAACCGGAATGATGCCGTGCCGCAAAGCAGCCAAAGGAAAACCGCTTATACCATCAAAATGACTTCCTAACAACGGTATATTCATAGCAAGCAGTCCTCTATAAATTTCTCAGCTTCTAACTCGATCAAATTCTTAACGCCTTGTTTATAGTAACTTTCTTTTAGCTCGATCCCCACATAATACCGATCGTATTTAATCGCTTCATGCCCTGTACTACTAATGCCGTTAAAAGGATCTAATACGACGTCACCAGTATTTGTCCAAAGCCGCAAAGCTCTTTCAATTACTTCTAGCTGCAAAGGGCAAATATGACGTTCATCGTCTTCACTTCTTGCGGCCTTATATTGAAGTGTGTTTGAAGGTTTAATATCCATCCATACCGGCGAGGCGTACTCTTGCCAATCAGATACCGGAAAGGATTCATTTGTATGAGTAACAGGATCAGGGTTTACACCGGGTTTTCTGAGGGTTACTAAATAATCAGGAATCCCCTGCCGACTTAGGCAAGAATCTTTTTTTAACTGCTTATGAAGTAGGCCAAGTGCTTTGGTCCTTTGCATAGCCGTAACAGGATTTTTCCAGATTGTCACTTGGCTATGAAGCACGAAACCAGCTCGGTTAAATATGCGGATTAGGTGCCCCCTGAAATCTCTTAACCCAATTACACCGTCACGCTCTTTATGCAGCGGCAAATCCATGCAGTGTATTGATATGTTCCGTCCTGGTTTCATTACCCGGTACAACTTCAGAGCTAAAAACCGCATATGTTTGGCAAACTGACGATAATCTTTGTTATTGCCTATATCCCTTTCGCTGTTGCTGTAAGTGTAGAGAGAGGCAAACGGCGGCGAGAATATGGAATAATCAATAGAGTTTTCCGGAAGCCCATCCAGGACCTCGCAACAATCACCGTGGTAAAGTGCCCACATATCGCCGTGAGTTTGATTTAATACCTTCACATCATCCGGCCTCCTTTAGCCATGCAGGCAGTGTCATTTTTACTGAAGGGATATAAATCCCAGAATCACGCCTAGTCGCTTGAATGTTTTCTTTCGTTATCTCTTGTGTAGAGCTGATCATGCTTTTCAGCATGATATTGAATTCTGCTTCTTTACGCTTGATGTTTTCGACAACAGCGCCTTCTACATCGGAGGAAATAACATGCACGTTAACTTGCTTCTGCTGGCCAAACCTCCAGCACCGTCGAACAGCTTGATAATACTGTTCAAAACTGTGTGACAAACCCACAAATGCCTCATTGCGGCAGTGCTGCCAGTTCAGTCCAAACCCGGCTATACTCGGCTTTGTGACCAAGCGCTTCACTGTACCATCTGTAAAACCTTTTAGAATCTTCTCTTTGTATTCCGGCTTATCACCGCCCCGGATTTGCACAGCCCCTTCGATTGCATTGACCAGGGCGTCAGCTTCATCATTCAAATTGCACCAGATAATAAAAGGTTCATCAATGCTATTTACAATCTCAGCGCATTGTTTTACGCGTTCAATCAAAGTGTCTTTAGCGGCTAATCGCTGATCAGTCAATGTCTTCGCCTGTTCTTTACCGGTAATGATGGTGTGCGGAATAATATTCAATTCTGGAAGAATAAAAGCGGAACCGTCATATCCCAGGTCTGCCGGGTTTTGCATCATAACCGCCCAGGAGGATACCCAACGCCAATACTCTTCCTGCGCGTGACCTTTTAAGCGCCATTTGCTTGTATCGCCGCCATCGTGAACAAAGAACATCGAGAGCATTTCATTTCTTGTCATCACGCCAAGAAATTCGGCATGATTAGCCAGCTCCATATAATCGTTAGGGCTTGGCGTAGCTGTGCAAGCTAACTTAAACCGGGTATCAGCAAAGGCGTCAATAATCTGGTTTCGCATTTTACCTGCGAAGGATTTTAAGATTGAGCTTTCATCGAGTACGATTCCGGAAAACTCAGCAGGATCAAAACGCTCGAGCTTTTCATAGTTCGTGACGTTAATACCGTCGATCACGTCAGCCTTACTGTTGCATTGCTTAACTTCGATGCCGAATTTGGCACCTTCTGCTGCTGTCTGACCGGCTACGGCTAAAGGTGCCAATATGAGTACCGGCTGCCAGGTGTTCTCGAAAACGTGATTCGCCCACTCTAGCATCTGGAGCGTCTTACCTAATCCGCACCCTTCAAATAGCGCAGCTTTACCCTTTTTAAGCGCCCATTGAACAATATCATGCTGGTACTCAAATAGGTTTTTGTTAATAGCACCTGCAGGAACATCAATTCCCGCAGACGCTACAACGATTCGTTTTTTATCTAGAAACTCGTTGTAATCCAAAATTCACACCACCTTAGCCCATCAAGATAAAAAGTCTTCCAAATCATCATCTGCCGGTTCTTCCCTTGATGCTTTACGGCTGATGATTGAATCTTCATCCTGGAAACGCCCGTCAATCAAGTGTCGTAAAACTTCCAGCTTCTCCAATATGCCTTTAATATCTGCCGGCACTTTAATCTCGTTTTCAACCAGTCCTTTCACAGCACCGGCTAATGTCGGGTAATACCCTTCTGTACTCCAGCGCTCTTTGCCGCTCTCTTCTGCAACAAACCGCTGCTGCAGAATCCAGTTGTATTGATCCGAAATGATTTGCCAATCATCATTAATCTTTAGTAGGGACATATTCCACACTCTCCAGGTGGCGCTCATCCTGTTCAGCGCCTAAAATCGCATAACCGCATATATCCCGCCAGGGGCTTTCCCCAAATGCTTTTTTATCGCCCCGGGCAATACGGCCAATCTTGTCCATTACGCGAAGGACCAGGAGAGCATCATCGTACTGTTCCGGTTTAATCCCTTCCGGATACAGTATTTTAAATATATCTTGAGCCCCGCGAATCATATCGCCGTAAGCAGCTTGCTTTTCGGTTACTAAGCGCCCAACTTCAGCGCCAATTGATTCATATACTGAGTCGTAATTTTTAGGTGTTGCCATTTTTCATCCTCCACTCTTTCATGAAAGTCCGTGTAATAGCTGGCCTACTCCAGGTTCTTGCAAACCGCTCCCATTCCTGATCGTATTTAATCCGATCCTCTGGTTGAAACAGCTGCGCAAAAGGTAATGCCCCAGCTTCATAAACTTCAATAAGTCTTTGCTGATTTTCTTCCATGCTGTCACCGACTAGTACATAGCATCGAATTTTATTCTGACTGAAGCCTGCTCTCTTCAGCCTTTCGCACGCTGTTTTCAGATCGTTTAACGCGCCTTTGGTATCACAGGCTAGCCAAAGTTCATGGATGTGTAAACCGCGCATCTCTTCAATATCCCAATCGGTCAGCCAGGTAGTTTTTAGCCCGCCTTTAAAATCAATTTTTCGCTGAGTTTTAAGCATGTCATAGACTTTTCGACGATGGCCCAAGGAACAACCTAAGAAATTATTATCTTGGATGATGTTCCCGGCTTTGACCTCGGTTTCTCTTAATCTTCCTTCTCTCTTAGGTACAAAGCACCATGGGCATTCCAGGGGGCAGCCACGGCTACAAAAGGTTATTCCGGGGGCAACATACAGCCCCGGAATAAATTCAGAAGTACACGGATCATCAAAAGCTGGCCCACCTACAAGAACAGGTTTGTTGGTCATTTCCTGCCAAGACTCTTGAAGTTCCAGGGCCCGTTCTTTATCCCACGTAAAGACTGCGCAGACATGGATTTCATCGTGTTCCGGTATAATAGCCCCTGGTTCATCGAAAAAGCAAAGATCATCTATCGGTGTAAAAGATGATTTCTTAGGAAAAACTCTGATGATCCTTTTCATCTCAAACCATTGTTCCGGGAATCTCCACTTTGCCACGAAATGCAGCGCTTTCCCATTCCGAACGATAATTTTGTTTTGACTTTGTTTCAATGCTGATCGAATGACGCTCAATTTTAATACCTGGCATTTTTCTTAGCAAATCCTCACGGATTAATTGCTTTAAATCTTCTTCCGTATACTCGACACTGATCTTCCCAGCCATAAAACATCCTCCTTAATCATCTTTTTTATAATAAGCAGTTTCGTACCCATCACCCCGAAGCTGCAGTCCGGGAGCCCACGGTATCGGTTTCCCCATCAATTCGCCCAGATGATCAACAGAGCCAAAACCAAACGGTACTTCACACACAATTTCATCATGGACGTGCATCCCGATTTTATAGCCGGCATCATCCGCCCGGAACATTGCTTCCCTCAGGCAATCTCGTGCAACGGCCTGGACAATATTTTCCACCAGTTTGCCGCCGTAAGTTTTCAACCGGCCCCATTGCTTCGTTTCCTGGTCCATACCTTCATAAGTGAGGGACGGCTTCTGAAACTTCTCGTCAATTTCAATTCGCGGCCGTACATACGCTAAGCGCCGCCCGGACGGTAATCTAATAAACAGCATTCCGGATTCAAATCTGAAGGCAATTCCTTTAACGAAAGCTACTGTGCTTTTTTCCATAACCGCTTCTATAGCGGCCCTCTGTGCTGCCCACCATAGCTGCACGATATGCGGGTTTGCTTCGCGCCAGGCTTTAACCAGGGCGGGTAATTCTTCTTCCGTTAGTCCGTTCTTTAAAGCGCCCATTTTGACAAGCGCCCTGGGGCCGCCTTGATACCCTAAGGCCAATTCGGCAACTTTCCCTTTTTGTCGTAGGGGGGAGTTTTTATCAATAGACTCTAACGGTACCTTGAACATTTGCGCGGCCGACGCCTCATAGATTTTGCCGTGACTTGCAAATACGTCCAGCCTCCACTGTTCACCGGCTAACCATGCTATTACCCGGGCTTCTATCGCGCTGAAGTCAGATACAATGAAGCGTGAGCCTTCTTCCGGAATAAAAGCGGTTCTAATCAGCTGAGAGAGTACACCCGGCACATTGCCGAAAAGCAATTCCAGCATTTCATATTCACCAGCTCTTAGCAGCTGCCGGGCTAAGTCCAAATCTTTTAATTTGTTTTGCGGCAGGTTTTGCACTTGTACTAAACGCCCCGCCCAGCGGCCGGTACGATTGGCCCCGTAAAACTGCAGCAAGCCACGTATGCGGCTGTCGGGGCATACGGCCCGGGCCATAGCCTCATATTTCTTAACAGAGGTTTTAGAGGTTTCCTGTCGTAGCTCCAGCACCCGTTTTACGGTATCACTTTCTGTCTGCTTCAGCAGCACCGGAATGGACTCTTTATTGAGTGAGTCAATCTCTATGCCTTCTGCATCTTCTAGCCATTTTTTCAGCTGTGCCACGCTTTTAGGATTGTCTACTCCGGTCAACTCGACAGCTTCCGCAATTAACCGCTTTTGATAGGCGGTATCGCAGGCGATTGCGTGAGCAACAAGAGTCTGATCCACTTTCACGCCATACTCATTGATCCGTTGATCTAAGGCCCATAGTTTACGTTCTTCCTCGGGCGGTTGAAAGCGCAGCATTAACTTTCTCGCTGCTCTCTCTGCCTCAACGTCAGCAGCACAATAGGTTTTAAAGAGGTTCCACTTCTCCAGATCGTGAGTCGGCAGGTTGCGTGTCCGCTGTTCGTTCGATTTAGTAGGCTTACAAGGTTTGCAGAAGTAAGCAATTACAGACTTTCCTATCCCCATCTTGGCTTTATCTGCCGGTAGCTTCAGCACTTTTGAAACACCGTCCAAGGTGTGCGGTAGGCCTAGTGTTAAAGCGTGTACCGCGCTACATTGCCATTGATCCGCTGGCATTTCGTCCCGGAAATACTCATGAAGGCAAGTACGTTCAAAGTTTGCATTAAAGGCGGTTTTTAATATCGATGGATCACGCAGCGCACTTAAAACAATATCCGGTATGCGCTCACCGCGGGCTTTATCAACAATCTGTACAGGCTGATCATCAAAGGCGTACCCAAAAAGTAAAATCTCAAAGTCAGGTGAACTTACATACGGGTAAACGCCTGTTTTCTTTAGGTCAACGCTTGAATAGGTTTCAAGGTCAATGCTGAGAACGCTCATCCTAACAGATCATCCAATTCCTTTTGTTCTCGCTCTTCATCCAATCTCAGCCGATCCAGCGCTGCCATATCTACCCGTTGAAATGCCCAATTCGTTGCCTTCTTTGAATTACTGAGAAAGCCGTGTACCCGCCCGATGCTGCAGCCGCGTGCCGTGTGGCAAACGACTAAATCGTCCCTCACCACGTCCAATTTGGTTTTGAAATCATATAAAACTTCCGTGTTACCAGCGAAAGTTACCTGAATAAATCGCATTGCCCATTCCTCCTTTTGATATAACAAGAGGCGGGATATTTCCCCGCCTCTTTTACTAGCTAGAGGCTAGTTCAGAATGTCGTCATCGTCAAACTCCAACTCGTCAAAATCATCTTCAGCACGTGATCCACCGCTCAACGGCTCACCATCGGCCCATTTCTGCACGTTGTTTAGGGAAACACCGATTCCCTTACCCCCGCCCTTATTAAAGGCGAAGAAATCAACCGATACACGGGCATAGCACCCGCTATATACTTCAGACGGATCAGTAATTTCATTTTTAAATCTATCGACTATCCCGGGCTTACGCGTATTTGAGCAATTGAAGAAATAATGTCCGGCGTACTCGGGATTTTTTTCTGCTTTGACTTCTCCGTCGCGAAGAGCGGATTTCATTTCACTGTTGAAACGGCTGCCCCAAACCTTTTCACTTTTAGGATCATTTTTAACCGCTTCAATAGCTGCTTTGATTTGAGAAAGCGTAGCTTTATCAGATTTCGGAATTAATACAGCTGTTGAGTATTTAGGGGTATCAGTTGGTTTATCTCCCGGTTTTGGCGTAAAAATATAAGCATAACATAATCTCACTTTACCTGTAATTACTCGATTAGCTGGTTTGCTTTTTCCTTGATTACTCATTTCACATTTCTCCTCTAAATTAAAATTTATATAGCTTCACTAAAATCATTTACGGCCGACTGCACTGATGATATCTCCGGACGCTTGTCCGACTCTGGAACAAGCGTAGGCTTTCCTGTCGGCTTGATCACTAGACTACTAAGCAATTCATTAAACTTTTTCTTGGTGATGGCTTTTTCCATATCAGAGATACCAAGAATCTCGCGGGGGTTATAGATCTTTGTTTCTTCGTAACCCGCACCGGTAAGGGTGTCAGCAACGGCCTTTTCATCTGTGTATTTCCGGTTACTGCGTCCCTCGACAAGCTTCCAGCCGGGCCACTTTTTACCGTGCTTCTCAGCTTGTTCCAGCGCATAATCTTGTAGATCTTTTGCCCACTGCTTCAGCTGATCGGCTTTAACAAGTACTTCGCCCACCTCTTCATCAGTCAGCAGCGCTGGATCTAAAAATTCAAATTTGGCTAACTCCAGGTTGTAATCTGCCCTGGCTCTGCATGTTGCTTTTGCCCGGCAGAACCGGCAATGATCACCGGCCGCAAATTCACCCTCGCCGGCTATGGCTTTTTCAGCTGTAGGCTTTACAGTTTCTACAGCCCATTTCAGCAGCTCGTCCACCGTGATTTCATCCGTAGAGATACTATCCAGGCGCGGCTGGCAAATCGTCATCATTACCTTGTCAATGTCATACAGCATACTGAGATCACCGTAAGCGCCAACACCATATAACCGCATTTGCGTGTTACCCTCTGCTGACACCGGTACGCCCTTGCCGTATTTCAGGTCAATGACTTCCACATAGCCATCTGCAACAATCACCACGTCACCGGTGCCGAATCCTTCTGGCACTACTTCACTGAAGTCTAAACGCTGTTCCAGCATGATCACAGCATCTTTAGTCCTGGCCAGCGCCGCATTGATTCGCTCTTTCACAAAATCAACGTAACTTTCAACATAGCTTTCCAGCTCTTCAGAGTAGTACTGATTAGTCTTTAACTTTGCATATGCGGCCTCGTGCTTGCTCTTACTGACCTTTTGAACATACGCACGAAGTTTATGCTCAGCCAGCTCATGGGCGAAGGAGCCTTCTTCTGCGAAGGCACTTGTTGAATCCGGGAACTGCTGTTCAAGCCTTGCGCTTGGCGGGCAACTTAGCCAACGTTTCGACGCTGAAGCGCTAAGAATTGCATGGGCAGCCATTATAGCGCCTCTGCTGCTTCAAGTACTTCGGCATATTTATCTTCCGGAATATCCGTCAGCTTTTCAGCACCGAAAGAAGTAATCAGCTCTTTTACTTCGGTCTTTTTACCAGCGCGGGATATTGCAGTTAATTTTTCGCGTACAGCTTCAAGAGTGACAACGGGTTTGCTTTCAACAGGCTTTGTTTCATCTGGTTTTTCTTCGGACTTAGCAGGCGCAGCTGCAGCAGCCGCTTCCTCTTTCGCAGCTACAACTTCAGTCGGCTCTGCTGCAGCTGTAGCCTTTTCCTTTCTTGTCCGGGTAGTAGTTGTTGGCTTAACTTCTTCAGCCGCCTTAGCGTCCTTAGCATCGGCTACAGGGCCATTCCATGAGGCAATGAAAGATTGTAAAAGACCTTCTATCACTGGGGCATTGATCGTCACGTTTACATTGATATCCATAGTTCAAACTCCTCCAAATACGTATTTAATCTAAAAACTCGTTAGGCTCTTCTTCAACTGACGCGGATGTTTGTTTCATAACCCGGTCAAACTGCTGCAGCTCAGCAGTAATCAAGCCGTGTCTTTCAATTAGAGAAGGGAATTCCTTTAGGTAATAATCCCGGGTGGACCATTTCACGTCACCGTTAGCGGTTTCTTCTTTCACGCAGCGGCTTAACTGCTTGTCGAGTATGTAGGCCTTAAGCTTATCGTCAGCACTGGCCCACAAGTCAGCATTAATTAGAATCCGGAAATGCTTGTCCATCTCAAAACGATTAGGACCTGAGATTACTGATACATCAGCGTCAACAATCTCGCCTTTCTTCTTCCAAGTGCCGTTACGCATGATGTACGAGATTTTAGCTTCAGCAAGTCTGCCGTGATTTTCGTCAATCAATCGGGCAGCCAAGGTTAAAACTGCTTCAAGGGCATTTTCGAACTTAGGGCCAGCTGGAGGTTTTGGAATTTTAGGTCCGCGCTTTTTAGCCAATTTTTATTTCACCCTTTCATGTATAAATTTTTGCTAATGTGCATATCATAAAATGGGAAGTTCTGTTCTTTTCACAACTCAATAAAAAAATCACTTACTGCTGCCTCTTTGATCAATGGTTCCTTGGAGTATTTCAGCGACTTTTACATACGATTGCTCTTGCGTTTCTGCATGGCGGATCTGACAGTATTGAATTGCTTCAGCCAGGAATTCAGTGGGTATTTCTTCGCCCAAATCACTGGCCATAATTGACACCTACCCTTTTGCGTTATAGAATGAAGTTGAGATTTTTTGTTAGTCGCTTTCCGTGTGGAAGCGGCTTTTTTCTTTTAGGCACTCATCTGGGATACAAAAGTCTCTATTAGGGCAAGTTTTGCAGCTCACAACGCTAGCATGAACGCGCCTACGACAATGAGACATATTACCGGCACTACGAAGTCAACCTTTGATTTTTCGGCTTGGAACTTCGTCCTAACTGATTGTACTTGCGGCGCTTCAGTAACGGGTATAACGATTACTCTCTCAATCATGATTCTCACCTCCTTTTAGTAGATCTCTTTGTGAGCTCTGGAAACCCGATTCGGTTTTCAGCTTGTCGTGCCAGCCACTCCTCAAAAGGCTTCTGAGGAATTACTATCCTATTCCCATTCATAAAAGCGGGGAATGTTGGATCTGACCTACATAGCCTGCGAATGTTATCCTCACCTAGAGGTGTAAGCGCTGCGGCTTCTTCCGGAGTGAGAGCTAGTTTATTAACTGGTACAGCATCAGCCATTCGGAACAGCGCTCCTTTTCGATTTTTTAGTAAGTGCAGCTATGTTTTGAGGGTCAAAAAGGAAAGATCTAGTTCTAAACATTTAGCGAGTTCCACCAGCGCATTGACGCTTGGCATATATCTGCCTTTCTCGATGTCCGCAATGTAGCTTCGCGACAAACCCGAAACTTCTGAGACTTGCAATTGAGTAAGCCCCTTTTCTTTCCTCGCTCCTAAGACCTTTGCCCCGATTACTTTTTTGTCTTGCCCATCCGTCACCATTACCACCTCCACGATTTGATTGTATTGTATTTCCGTCATTTTGTAAAAACGCAAAATTAAGCATTTTAGACCTTGTAAGAGCATTAACGAGAGATTACTTGCTAATACATCATTTTGCTTTAAATTACTTGTATTTCCGTCATTTTATGAGTTGTATTACCGTCAAACATATTCTATAATAATCTTTAGGTCGGTATATACGACATTTGACAGGGGGTTTTAAAATGTCACTTGGTTCAAAAATCAAGAGCCTTAGAAGAAAGCGGAAAATCACCCAAAAAGATCTAGCGGCAAAGGCAAACATATCGAGGTCATATCTAGCCGATGTGGAGAACGACAGATACAACCCTAGTTTTAGTACTCTTGAAGATTTAGCAGATGCTCTAAATGTTTCTACTGACCGCCTCACAGGAGAAGCTTTAATTAACATTATTGAGGGCCGTCTTAGTGAACTTGGAATGACAATGGCTGAACTGTCGAAAAAAGTTCAAATTTCTCTTAACTATTTAGAGGGCCTCGATGATATACAACCCGGAGGTTATGATTATGAAATGATGGCGCCGATTGCCGAAGCTCTTGATCTTCCACCGGGAGCATTAAGGTCTGCACTCGCGCGTCAAGAGCCCCCTAATTACGAAGGTCCGGTCAGCAGTGCGGCTGAAGATTTTGCCGAGCCTTTTACTGAAGACAAAGAAATAGTAGAGCTCGCGCGTAAAATAAAAAAACTCCCTTCTGAAAAGAAGGAAGCAATTAAGCGAATTGCTGAAACAGAGCAACCACTGCCGAACTGTCAAACTATCGCCGCTCATCGTACTGATGATCCCTCCAGTGAGCTGCCGGAAGAAGCAAGAAAATCAATCGAAGACTTCAAAAAATTTATATTTGAAAAACACGGCGTTAAGTACGATTGAGGGAGTCAACTGATGGAAAACATGTTGAACTTAGCTCACAGCGAGAAGATAATTGTTGAAAAATTTCATTTGGAACCGCCGCTAAAAGGAATTTACATATGTCAGACCGAGCGCCCGCCTATTATCGGCTTAAGCAGTTTGATAAAACACCTCTCAGAAGAAAGGTCTATTATGGCAGAAGAATTAGGGCATCATTTCACATCTGTCGGTGACTGCTTACCAAAGCAGTTTTTCAATTACGCCCATCGCCTGACAATTGATAAATCAGAGTATAAAGCCCTCAGATGGGCAGCCAATTATTTAATCCCCGATGAAGATTTACTTGAAGTGCTACACGACGGTTTATATCGCCCTGGTGAAATAGCGGAGCACTTCTGCGTGAACCTACAAATAGCCACTCTGCGAATTGAGTTGTTTAAAAACAGCGCTTATAAAAATTTTTTACCCCTTAGATCAAACATACGTTCCATCAAAGGAGGTGAACTATAAAACTGAGCCATGTCCGTTTGTGTGTCCGACTGCTATTTTCTCTTGCGTGCGCTATTATAGCGTATATGGTGTATATAGTAGGTCTTATTACTCTATATATCTATAATTTATTAATTAATAGAGATTAACAGACACAGTAGACACATAAACCAGCAAAGCCTTACAACTACTTCACTTGCGGGTGTGTCCGGTAGTGTGTCCAGCGCAATTTAGACCGGACACGTGGACACACCTCTGCTTCGACGCGCCCGTGTACGACTTTAAGAACTGGACACAGAGGTAATCAAACCGTACACAGCAAAAATTTCAGAAAGGATTTGATTAAATGGCAAGACAAAAGAAACGTGCAGATGGTAGGTATCAAGCTAAAGTACATACCGGCTATGATGAAAATGGAGAGGCGACTTACAAATTCGTCTATGCTAAATCGACAGCGGAGTTAGAAACTAAAAAAGATGAAGTAAGAAAATTAAAAGGCATCATCGATTATCAAGACCTGACCGTCTCCGAATGGCTTGATGAGTGGATTGAAATACTCGAATCTGAGGACGAGCTTAGAGAATCCTCAATACAAGAATATGAAACCCTCTCTAGGCTCCACATTAAGCCCATATTAGGCCAAATCAAACTTCATGACCTAACACCCCAGAACATCAGAAAAATGCTTAAAACAAAAAAAGACGCTGGACTGAGCCAGCGCCGAGTGCAATATATTTATGTAACGTTAAATGCTGCAATAAAGCAAGCAATAATGGACGGAAAGTTAATAGCAAATCCTTGTACTGCTGTTAAGAAACCAACTCTAGAACAATCGGATCGCCCGGTTATATCAGATAAAGACTTTAAAAGATTAACCGTTGAAACAAAAAAATCAGCAAGCCACGCCCTTTTTGAATTGGCTTGGGATACAGGAATGCGGCTCGGCGAGCTCCTTGGACTTCCCTGGCAAAACATAAACTTTAAAACCCGGGTAATTACTGTTTCACAGCAAGTAAAAAGAACGAAGAAACTTGGTACACATATCACTAAACAACTAAAAAGTACAAAAGCTTATCGTGATATCCCTGTTACTAAGGAGATTATAGCGATCCTAAAAGAGCACCGCCGGCAACAAGAGGCGCATAAGAAAAATTTCGGTATCCACTATCAATCAAAATACGATTTAGTATTTCCGAAACTAGACGGGAGCCCAAAAGAACCTTCCGATATTTCGAACTATTTTAAAGACGTGATTCGTCGGCTAGGCCTACCCGAAACGCTCCACTTCCACGATATAAGACACACCCACGCCACAACTCTTGCCGAGCTAGGTATACACCCTAAAGCTATGCAAGTTCGTCTTGGGCATGCCACCAGCGCTTTTACAATGGACAGATACACTCACAACACCGCAAAGATGCAACAAGGTATTGCGGCCAAACTCTCAAAGCGACGTACAGAAAAGAAAAGAGAAATAAAAAAATTACCAAGTAGTCAAAAAGTAGTCAACACCCGACGGACAATAAAAAAATAAAGACCTCGCAAATTCTGCGAAGTCTTTATCTTACTGGTGCCGAGGACCGGAATCGAACCGGTACGGATGTTTCCATCCGACGGATTTTAAGTCTTAAATTTCAAAAAACCGTTAAGCCTTATAATTACTGACTACTACGGCATTAAGACCTTGTGTCTTCTATCCTCGTAGGTGTTTTGACTCCGTGTTTCGCCTTATACCTCCTTATAGTTTCTTCATCATAAGTAGTCAAAAAGTAGTCACATCAAAAAAGGAAGCACCGCCCACCAATTAAGGTGAAGTGGTGCTTCTATTCGTACTAAAACTCTGTGCGTAACTTAGTTCTGTTCTTATTTGTCCATTAACGACGTTAATGGAATCGCGTATCTCTTGTGCTAAGCTTTGCTCTTCCTTAACATGTTCAACAACCCTATCCTTATCTATATCCCTTATGTCTGTTTTATATAAGCACAGTAAGTCAAATAATTTTGACTGCATTGTGTTCACGATCGCTTTCATATCCTCTGATAAATATATCTCTGAATCTACTACAGCATTATGTAATTTATTAATCGCAAGCGTTGCAGCATGTTGATCATATATTCGAGTTAATTCGTTCAATCTCTTGACAACATCATTAGGATAAAGATCCCATATGCGAATAACTTGATCTTTATGATACTGTCCAAATTGATGTTCATCTAACCATTTTTCAGCTTCTTCTTTACTATATTTTGAAAAATCCGGCCTTTGTACAAGTCCTCTAAGACCTAAAACGTATGAAATAGCATTTAATAATAGCTTTCTAATTTCAATATACGCAAGGTACTTGTCTTTACCGTATAAGATGTAATCCTGCGAAAGACAATTCAATTTAAACTTAGCTTCTTCCGTTAGTATTTGTAGATTCTGCTCATGGTTCTTCATCTCAAACTGCAATTTGATTTTATAATCTTCCATAGCCTTCCCAAGTTTATATTCGACTATTTTGTTGATAGCATATCTTAGAATAGCTAATAGACCACCCGCATTAACAACGAAATTAAAAATCATTTTTACCCCAGGGAAATCACTTAATTGAGGAAGTAAAATACTCCAATCGGGCATGCTTTTTCTCCTTTAAATCAAACTACTTTTGGGGGTTATTCGGCTATCAGTGCTGTTTTCCCTGCAAAATAAAAAACGCCCGGCAGCCGAAGCCACCGGGCGTTGATATTATTTTATGGGATTATATTTCTCGAAATACTCCCTAATTTTAAACCTAATAGAGTTAACTTTCTTCTCTGTATCCCTTATTCCGTAGCCTTTTTCATGTAATTCTACCATTGCCCAAGAATTAAACAAAGCATGTCTTTCCAAGGGGGAAGATTTTTCAAATCTGCCATTGGCTAACTCAGTTCGATATTTCTGGTAAGTGTTGAAATATACTTTTCTAGTAACCTCAATTCTATCTTCTAAATAAGCAACTATAGTCCGTCTAATATCTTCGGGTATAAAAGGATCCGATTTAACCTTCATGAAAAGTGAGCTTAGGTATTGATCAGATAATGAATCATAAAGAGGCACTAGCGGTAATCGCTCAGATTCTGGAGCTACCTGTTTAGTTTGTTCATAAATAGCATCAATCCATTTGATATTATTATCAAAATTATGAGTCTTATGCCAATACACTTCACTTTCAACATCAAACTCACGAAATAACGCATTTGCGATTTCATCTAATCTAATAATAACTTTTTTTTGGTATTCAAGGTGAACTGTATTTTTTATGTTTTTCTTAGCATAAATAAACGTCCTTATCCCTAAAATCATGGTGCCAACATAAAAGCATATTTGAGTTATTTTCAAAACGTCATCTAGCATATTTTATAACTCCTTGCCATGTTTTAATGATGTTAGTTTCTCTGTTTTCGGACTATCCTCCTTTTTCAAAGGAACAAGTTTCGCCCAAAATAAAAAAGCCCCGAACTTCTGTCCGGGGCAATACATTATTTCATAATCGGAAACTGTATCCCGCCTGTAGCCGTTTTCTGATCACCATACACCCACCAGGACACATTCTTATACAGCGGACCGTTCATCTGTGCTGCAGGGCCATTTATGCCCCAACCAACGCCCAAATTCATTGCAGGCTTAGGAGTGGTAAGGTTAATCCTCATTTCCATCTGTTCAGTTACAACTAATTTTCCATTCTCAAATTTAGTGTTTTCGCTCACATCGGCAGGGACTTCAAAGTCCTTGCCGTTTACTTTTACATATATTTTGCCCTGACGCTTATCAAACTGAACGTCCGTTTTTTCAGTAGTGCCGGTAGCGGAATCGGTTTCTTTTGGGACATATACGATTTCCTTGGTATGGGTGTTCTCTCCCTGGACATATACAACTTGTGTTTCTCCGGGTTTGGATGCTTCCCCGGCAGTATTTACATTAATAACAGGTGTGGTGTTTTGGCTCCTACTGTGCTGCTTCCAGTCCTGGTATTCTCCATAGATAAAAAAGACAAAGGCTACCACCAGGGCAGCCTTCACAATGGTCTTCCAATTCTCTTTCACGAACGTTTTTACTGTCTCCATCATGCTCCCACCTCCACTATATAATCAGTTACGCCTCTGGCAATAGCTGCAGCAAACATCCTCTTGCCTTCTACGCTGGCCAGGATAGCTTCTTCTGTTGGATTACTGATAAAAGCCAGCTCCACTAGCACAGCCGGCGCATCGGTATTAATCAGTACATACAAACCCGCTTCCTTATCAACATCACCGTCAGACCAATCACCGCGAACCGGCAGCGTAGGGAATTCACCAGCCATCTGCGACATAATCAAAGTAGCCAACCGGTCTGCCCGGGTTTGTCCTCTGCTGGTCCATATCTCCATGCCAGTGGCTGCAGCAGATGAAAACGAATTACAATGTATGCTGACGATTAAATTAGCCCCCCAGTTATTAGCCTGGTTACAAATATCTTGTAAGCTATCCGACTGATAACTGATAGCCTCACAGCCTGCCCCATTAAGGTAATTAACCACCAGGGCAGCTACATCAGCTGCTACGTCTGATTCTCGCAGTCCGGACGGACCAACGGCCCCCGGATCAGGATAACCACCGGGAGCATGACCAGGATTTATAAATATTTTCATCACAATACACCTCACTTTGTTTTAAATCTGTCTAACAATACACTCAACCGGCTGCGTAAAAAATCGAGCAAGCCACCGGCCTGCTCGACACCTGCATCTCTTAAATTTTCTAGTACGCTAATCGCTTCCGTAGCTGCTAAGTATACCCACGCAACCTTTAACAATAGCGGCGTTTCCCCAGCTGCAACGAGAAGAAAGTCAGCGTTTACTGCCATTATCGTTAAAATTAAGTAGAGAATTAATTTACCTGCGAATCTGTGTTTCATGGCATCAGAGTTGATCCGGCCAGCATCAAATGCAGATGGGATATTTACAATACAACTTAGTAAATCAGACGATTTGCTGCAGTCCTTCAAATGATTGTAACTAATGGCAATCCACCTGGTAACAAGATCCACGAAGATTAGCCCTGTAAACGCAAGTAATGCGCCACCGTGTACGCTTGTAGCCAGGGCTACAATAACTGCTAAGATAGTTTTGAATAGCCAAGTATCGGCCAGGCTCTGACCAGCTTTTGCAATTGCTTCTAATAAATCTTTATAATCCAACTCTTCCCGCCTCCAATAAAAATAGGCCCCTACTCAGGCCATTCGATAGCTTCTAATTCTTCTGTTATTTCAGCTGCTGTAACCGCTTCCTGTAGCTGCCATCCTTTTTGCTTGCACGCGCCAATATGAAGCGCCATATCTATTACTAGCTGCTGCATTTGCGTGGCATTATGCTGTAATATTACCTTGCTGTCCTGACCTTCCGGTACTGCCCTAATCGGTATTTGTCCCTTATAGATTGGGTGAGTAGCAAAGTCTGCAGTCTGTGCCGCTTGCAGCATTAGCATTATGTTTTGCTGGTCAGCTTCAGTACTATCGTATGTGGCTGTTGTCCCTGTAGCAGCAGAGGTAAATCCGCTCGTTATCGCGGTAGCTGTCCAGGTATCGACTCGCTGTAATTTCGCAGTTTTGGACTCTTCCAAGTTTTTTGCAGGGTTTAAGTGCTGCTGAATTTCTTCTTCCGTTGCTTCCCTCGCTCCTGGTAAAAGGTCCCCGGTGTAAATACCACCATCTGCATTAATATAAAATTTGTCCACAAAATCGCCTCCTAGTATCGAATACGGAAAACGTAACGCCAATTAGCTGGGACAAGTTGTACTGGAGTGCCAGACGCTTTATTAATGGCAAATAGCCCATAGCTACCAGTATTTTGTTGTATGGTTGTGGCTGTTACTACAGGCTTTGGAGCGTATTCGACGGCACTTCCGCACCACTCTACAAAACTTATAGCATAGTCACCCACGCTGTACCCGGCTTCAGCCACCACGCATTTTAGCAATACATCTCCATATGTTTTTAGTGGGGTTATATTCAGCCCGTGGCTAACGATAGTCGGCGTATTTACTACGGGGGTATACTCTCCGCTTACCCATACCTGAGTCCCGTATCCGATATCTGTTTTTCCTATTTTATCATTTAGGGAAGCAGCTAGTGCCGTAATATCCACCACGCCCTGGTTAGTTGTAGCCCCAAATGCCTTGACGCACCATAGCATACTGATGGATTTAGAACGCGTTTCGTCCGCTATTCGAGGTTCCCCAGTACCATTTACAAGGTCTGTACGGATTGTCGTAGCGGATTCAGCCCGGTTATAGAGAATAGCCCCACCACTATCGTTTACGTTTTTATTGTCCGAGTCAACCGGGTTATCGCCTACCTTTGTGCCGCCTGATGCACTACCCTGCTGTACATCATGCCAATGGCCTTGCATAGCGTCTGCTTGCCAGGTTCCCGGTGTTCTGCCCGTATCGCTGCCACGAACAAAGTCCACAATCTTCGGTAGTCTAAAATTCGTACTGCCGTCACCGCTGGAATACGCACCTACAGAAGTTTGTACAGCCGCCTGCGCTTGCCAAGCAGATTCCGTTATCAGCGGGGCGTTTGCCTGTATCCATGCCCATAAATCTGGGTAAGCGGCGCGGGTTACAAGAGCGCCTTGCAGTGCCAGGCTTCCGGGTAAAGGGCTATTAGCCAATAAGGGAAACGTAAAGCCTACTGGCATAGCGGCTGTGTTGGTCGTAGCAATAGAAACATTTCCTGAACCGTCAAAGCTAGTTGACCCTGTTACGTCGCCAGTTAATGATACAATCCTGGCTGTTGTCAGTTTCGCTGCAGTTGTTGCCGTTGCAGAATTACCAGTGCAGATATCTGCCGTGACTGCCGTAACTGGTATCACTATATTTCCGCTGCCATCAAAACTTGTTGCTGTTCCCGTAACCTTGCCGCTTATCGCTATTGTCCTAGCCGTAGCCAGTTTTGTTGCAGTGGCGGCAAGTCCGTTCAAAGCTGCCGTGATCGTATTGGCAATAAAGTTACCGGATGCGTCCCGTTGGACAATTGCATTGGCTGTATTTGCATTGGTTGCACTGTGTGCGCCGCTTGTAGCCGTTATATGTGTGTTAGCGGCTTCCAACGTTGTTGCAGGAGGTGTCCACCAGTTTGTTTTACCCGTAATCCGCTTAATCATATTGCCAACCATGCTAAACAAGTTTGTTATGGTGTTGGCTCCGGCTGCTGCTGTAACGGTATCCGTTATAGTACGATTGCCTATATGAGCATCAGTAACGCTCCCTGCTGGATGATCCAATACGAGTGCACTTTTATGTGCGGTGTCCCGGTCTGCTGCTGCTTTCAGTTCTGCGTCAGTCTTATCAGCATTGGCATTAACAATATCTACATTATAAAAATCATCTTGACCAGGCTTTTCTAAATTATAATTTGTAGTATATGTCTTGGTATCGGCCATTAATTTAACACCTCATTTCTCAATGCAGCTTGCGTAAACTGCTGTAGTTGCCTATGGGTATATACATGTAAAGTTTTATGCTGGTTGTACATTAGGTCAAGGTCAATAATCATATTCAAGGGAACAACCCGCTCCAGCAATTCCCCTACTGTATCAAGATTTTGCTTTGCCACCAGTTCTACTTTCACTATAAGAGTGAAGGTATTATTAAGAAAGTTAATTCTATATCCGTTAGGCCCGCATAAGGTAATAAGCTGTTTTCGCAGATTAGGTCTTGTGTAGGGTATATCTT
>JAQSXM010000091.1 GCA_029256645.1 Sporomusa sp.
CCGGTGGTTGGTGTGAACCGGTGCGGTGTGACTATTCTAAATCACCCATGAACTCCCTGCCTAACATGTTCCGTGTTTTAGCTTGCGGAACATCTCTAAGCCGGGCGTAGGCTCTACGTTAACAGAGCAGCTGGTGATAGCCGGTGGATGAGTGTAAAGCAGGGTGGTACCGCGGAATATGTCCGCCCCTGTTGTGTAGGTTTACCTATGCAACAGGGGCGGTTTTTAATTGAGAAAGGGGCGTTATGATGAAACAAGGGATTTCAATCATACTGAAAAGACAGGGAGATTCACTTGTCCGGCTGACAGGGCTTTTATACCGGCGGGGTTATGTCATTGAGAGTCTCTCGGTGGGGCCCGACTCCTGCCAGGGACATGTTCAGGTTACTGCGGTTGTTACCAGCCAGGCCGCGCCCCGGCAATTATATAGTCATGTATCTAAACTTGTCGATGTCGTTAAAGTTGAGGATTGTTGCATGGGAGGCTAACTGTTAATGAAAATGACAGGGAGTAGAATAATTGTTGATAGTTTGCTCAAACTGGGGGTTGATACCGTGTTTGGCTACCCTGGCGGGGCAATCATGCCTTTATATGATGCTTTGTATGATGCGCCGCTGCGTCATATTCTGCCGGTGCATGAGCAAGGGGCCGCACATGCTGCCGATGGCTATGCCCGGGCTACTGGTTGCGTTGGGGTCTGTATTGCCACCTCCGGGCCAGGAGCAACAAATCTTGTTACAGGTTTGGCAACCGCTTTTATGGATTCTTCACCGGTTGTGGCTATTACCGGACAGGTGGCTACTGCGTTATTAGGGCGGGATGCCTTTCAGGAGATTGATATTACCGGCATCACGATGCCGGTAACTAAACATAACTTTCTTGTCAGAGATATTGAAATACTGGCAGAGACTATACAACAGGCCTTTGCTATTGCCAGGAGCGGGCGCCCTGGACCTGTGCTTATCGATGTTCCCCGGGATATTCTGTTAGGTGTAAGTGATTATTGCCCGGAAATAGCAGTTGTTCATTATGAAGACCAAGCAGCAGCAAGTCCATTGGCAGAGCAGGTGCGGGCCGCAGGTAAGGTTTTGGGGGCGGCACGGCAGCCGGTTCTGGTAGTTGGCGGCGGTGTCAAAGCCGGTAATGCTGAGCAGCAAGTATTACAACTTGCCGAACTCAGCGGTATACCAATAGTCAGCACCCTGATGGGACTGGGGGCTGTTCCGTATGGATATCCCCGCTTTCTGGGATTAACAGGTATGCATGGGCATAAAACTGCAAACTTGACAGTAACTCATGCTGATGTTATCGTGGCGGTAGGAACCCGGTTTAGTGACCGGGTCACCGGCGATCCTAAGCGGTATGCTGTAGGTAAGACTGTTATTCACTTTGATGTGGATATGGCCGAGTTTGATAAGAATATAGCGGCAGATATCACTATCGCTGGTGAGTTGGGGCAGTCGTTAACACAATTGGTTAATTGCATGACGCTAAATAAGCAGCGTTTAAGCAACTGGTGGGAGCAGGTGGAAACCTGGCAGCGCCAGTTTCCGCCTGCCTACGACCAGGAGCATCTGACACCGCCCTGGATCATGCGGCATATGTCAGAAACGACAGTTGACCTGCCTGTTACCTGGGTTACTGATGTTGGGCAGAACCAGATGTGGGCAGCGCAGCATCTGCAAATAAAAGGATCGCGGGATTGGGTTACCTCCGGCGGTCTGGGGACAATGGGTTTTGGGTTACCTGCGGCGATTGGGGCTCAGATTGGCTGCCCGGACCGGAAGGTAGTGCTGATTGCCGGTGACGGTGCCTTTAAAATGACGGGAATGGAATTGCATACTGCTGTCAATCAGAGGTTGCCACTCATCTGCGTGCTTTTAAATAACCGCTCTTTAGGAATGGTGCGGCAATGGCAGCACTTGTTTTTTGATAAGCGTTATTCCTCAACACTTTTGCCTGAATTTGATTTTGCCGGGTTTGTCAGGGTATGTGGTGCAGTAGCTTTGTCAGTGTCCACACCAGCTGAATTTGCGACAGCCTTTAAGCAGGCCCTCGGGTCGGTGCTGCCGACAGTAATTATTGCTGATATTGATACTGATCTGATTGTTAATCCGATGGTATATCCTGGCCAACCGATTGATCAGTTTATTGATTAAATACTTTGCATTATGGGAGGACTTATTGTGACAGCAAACTGTATCAAGCTGGAGAACTTGTTGATTTACCGCAACTTACTTAGTGATAGTATTGTAAAAGGGCTTCAATCACTTGGCACCCATGGGGATGCCTGCAACCAATATGCCATAGGTGCCCGATTAATTGAGTGGGCTGAAGCAAATCAGATGGCCGGTAATATTCCGGAAAACTACTTATTATGTTTGCTCGGATGTGACGAAAATGTATTCAGCAGTATTGCCGGCAAGGACGGTACCAAGGCCGAGAGCAGTCTGGCAAAGGCTGTAGCCCATGATATAGTGATTCTAAAGAGGATGCTAAAGGCGGGGCTCGCCAGGCAGTTTGGCGATGAAGTTACTGCAATTATTGAGGATTATCTTCCAACTAACGGGATTCAGGGGAACAGGCAGGCAGAATTCCACAATCTAGCTTTGCTAAGGGACCTGTTTCTGGATATATCGGAAAACCATACACCGGAGGCTGTTGTTACTGCCCTTAGTCAATACTACAACTGCTACGGCTGCGGCCGGTTGGCTGGTTATGGCGCATTTAAGTGGGATTCTGAGCGGCGGGAGCTTGTTGGTATCGAGCATACTGATCCTGTGCAGTTAGGTGATATCGTCGGCTATGAATATCAGAAGACCGAACTTATGCGTAACACCGAGGCTTTTATGTGTGGAAAACCAGCCAATAATGTACTGCTGGTTGGCGCCAGAGGTACTGGCAAGTCGTCTTCGGTAAAAGCTGTAGTCAACCGTTATTTTGATCAGGGCCTCAGGATTATTGAGATATCTAAAGCTGACTTTAAACAAATCCCTGAGATTATGACAGTTCTGCGGCAATGGGGGAAGAAATTCATCTTATTTATTGATGATCTATCGTTTGAGGAGTATGAAGCAGAATATAAAATCTTAAAGTCACTTATTGATGGCGGGGTGGAGGTCAGGCCGGATAATGTCCTGATTTATGCGACATCTAACCGGCGGAACCTGATTAAAGAGACCTGGGATGATCGCGAGGGCAATGAATTGCATCGGCAGGATACGGTTAATGAGAAGATCTCACTTGCCGATCGGTTTGGTGTTACCCTGTTTTATACGTTGCCTAATCAGGAAGAGTACTTCAAGATTGTTGAAGAGATTGCCCGGAAAAATAGCATCGGCCTGACAAGTGCTGAGCTTAGGTCGGAGGCATTGCGCTGGGAAATGTCGCATTCAGGGCGCTCTGGCCGGATTGCCAAGCAATTTATTGACTATCTGGGGGGGAATATTGCCAATTAGTTATCGACTAGTGACGCTTATCCTGGGCTGCGATGTCTACTGATTGTGGCTGCATGCTGTAACTCTTTATTGGAAACTATAAAATAAGACTTGGCTTAAGCCGGGTCTTGTTTTTATATGAAAATTTTCAGAATAAAGAGGAATTTTAGAAATCAATGATGAATTAGTTAGGTAAGGACTTAGTAAAGTATTTAATAAAGTGCTTTAATAATGTTTTGGAGGCAAAGTATGGCAGAACTTAGATGGAACCCTTTACTCTCAACATGGACTATGGTTGCATCAAACAGACAGGCCAGACCTCATCTTCCCCAAGGGTGGTGCCCGTTTTGTCCGGGGTCAGGTAAAGTTCCGGATCATTACGAAGTACATAAATACGACAACGATTTCCCGGCTTTGTCCTTAAGCCCGGCCGATCCTGAATTATCAGGCAGCGGGCCATATAAGGCAGTGGAAAACTATGGAAAGTGCGAGGTTATCTTATACTCGCCTGAACATGCTGCAACCCTGCCAGGTTTATCTGTTGATCATATCGAGAAATTAATTAATTTGCTGGCTGAGCGATATGTTGAGTTGGCGAAAGACCCTAAGATAAAATATATTTTTCAGTTTGAGAACCGGGGCGAAGAAGTGGGGGTGACTATGCCTCATCCTCATGGTCAAATCTACGCGTATCCTTTTGTTCCGCAAAAAATCCAGGTCGAGCTGGATAGTTGCCAGGATTATTATCAGAGCAAAGAGCATTGCCTGATCTGTGCTATGAATAGGGAAGAAATTGATTTTAAACAGCGGATTATTGCCGAGAACAATACATTCTTAGCCTATTTGCCCTTTTTTACCGATTACCCTTATGGTGTATTCATTGTCAGTAAACAGCACCGGGGGAATATTACACAATTGAGCAGTCAGGAAAGGCGGGATTTGGCTGCCTTGCTCAAAAATGTTACCGGTGCGTTTGATACTTTATTTAACAAGCCGTTCCCTTATATGATGTGTATTCATCAAACACCGGTCAATTCTGCTGAGTATGCTGATGCTGCTGGCTATTACCATTTCCATATTGAGTTCTATCCCCCGCTTAGAGAAGAGAATAAAATAAAATTCTATGCTTCTTCAGAAATGGGGGCATGGGCGGCCTGTAACCCTATGGCGGTTGAGCAGACGGCAGAAACTCTTAGAAAGGCCTATGCGCGGTTCGTGAGGACAAAGGGGGAGCTGCATGATGAATGTGGACACTCTTAAGACGGCATTTAAGCAGGAATATGGAGCTGGCGGTCTGCCGGTACAGTACTTTTTTTCGCCAGGCCGGGTTAATCTGATTGGTGAACATATTGATTATAATGGTGGTTATGTTTTTCCTGCCGCACTGACTCTTGGTATCTATGGTGCTATCCGGTTGCGACAGGATGGACTGATTGTTCTCAAGTCACTTAATACTACACCCTCAATAACGGTTGACCTAACCAAACCAATTGTGTACACCCTCGCTGAAGGCTGGGCTAACTACCCCAAGGGTATTATTAAGCAATTGCTGGATAGTGGTTTTTCGCTGACTGGCTGTGATATTCTGATTGCGGGGAATCTGCCTGATGGCACCGGATTGTCTTCTTCAGCTGCACTGCTGGTGTTGACAGCTTTTATGCTGCGCACTGTAAACGGTGACGATAATATTGACCGGGCTGAACTTGCCCAGTTTTGTCAGAGGGTGGAGAACCGGTTTATCGGGGTTAACTGCGGGATAATGGATCAATTCGCGGTGGCCATGGGTAAAGAGAATTGTGCGATACTGCTTGATTGTGAGACATTGAGTTATAAATATATCCCGGTCGCTCTGGAAGATTATAGTCTGGTCATAATGAATACCAATAAAAAGCGGGAATTGGCTGAATCCAAATATAATGAGCGGCGCAGCGAGTGTGAGCAGGCTCTGGCCATTCTCCAGGGCTATAAACCGATCAGTAACCTTTGTCAGGCAGCACCTGCTGATATTGATGCCTATTTAACCGATGGTGTATTACGCCGCCGGGCCAGGCATGTTGTAACAGAGAACAACCGGGTTCATGCTGCCGTTCAGTTGCTGGAAAATGGTGAGGTTGCAGGCTTTGCCCGATTAATGACCCAATCGCACAGCTCGCTCAGAAATGATTATGAAGTGACAGGGCCTGAACTTGACGTTATCGTTGACACGGCTCTTGGGGCGCCGGGGTGCGCGGGTGCCCGCATGACTGGTGCTGGTTTTGGCGGTTGTGCCATTGCCTTGGTTAAAACAGACCAGTTAAAACAGTTTACGGCAGCTGTAGCCAACGGGTACAACGCAGGCACCGGCCGGGATGCTGATTTTTATGTGGCAGGTATCGCCGATGGTGTCAGCCTTGTTGAAGGTAGTGGTTAAAATGAATATTTATAGTGGCAAATACAAAGGGCTTGAGGGGGTTATCCTCGAGAATGAAACCATCAGACTGATAGTTTTGCCGCAACTAGGCGCGAAAATCGCCTCATTATGGTATAAGCCGCAAAATTTTGAAGTGTTTTTTCAACCAACTGACGGAGTGTTTCGCTTGAGTCAGTATGGGGCAAGTTTTGCTGAGTACGATACGGCCGGTGCCGATGAAATGTACCCTACAATTGACGCCTGCCTGTATCCGGATCGTGGTTATTCAGCCCGATTACCTGACCATGGGGACTTATGGAGCATTCCCTGGAGTGTTACGGCTGTAGAAGATCAGGTGTTGTCCTGCACACAAGGTCAATCCCTGCCTTATGATTTTAAGCGGGTAATTACTCTGGGCAGCAGCAATGTACGCCTTGATTACCGGGTAATAAACACCGGGGATGAGGCACTTTACGGCCTGTGGGCATTTCATGGCCTGACCGCTTGTGATGAAAATACACGAATTATCCTGCCGGAGGCAGGCCGGGTTGTTAATGTTCATAACAGTACAATGTTAGGCCCGGCAGGTACTGAACACAGCTTCCCGCTAGCTGTCAGCAGCAAGGGCAGTACCTGCTGTATAAACAGGATTAAGCCTAAATCTGCCCGGGCTGCGGAGAAGATTTATGTAAAAGGCAGGGTTAAACATGGCCAGGCAGCTTTAACGTTAAATAGTAACCAACTGCTCTATACCCTTTATTTCCCTAAGGAAACCGTTCCGTACCTTGGTGTATGGATCAATCAAGGCGGATTTAAAGATGAATATAACTGTGCACTCGAGCCGGCTACAGGCTATTACGATTCACTTGAGATTGCTCATCGGCTAAACACACTGCAGGCGATAGCCCCGGGAGCTGCACTGGAATGGTATCTTATTATTGATTTGGAGGCACTGTTATGAATGTTTTGGTAACTGGCGGCGCGGGCTATATTGGCTCACATACTGTGCGGCTTTTGGAAAAGGCAGGCAGTAATGTCGTGGTATATGATAATCTGGTTACAGGCCATCGGCAGGCAATAAAAAACAGTATATTTGTTGAAGGTGACATCTTTGACAGTACCTTGCTTGCTGATACAATTAAACGCTATGAGATCAGCTCAGTCGTTCACTTTGCGGCCTACAGCCTGGTAGGTGTTTCGATGCTTCAGCCGCGGGACTATTACCACAATAATGTCGTAGGAACTTTGAACTTGTTAGATGTTATGCTGGCAAATGGTGTGAAAAAACTGGTATTCTCATCAACCGCGGCAGTGTATGGTGAGCCGGAAACATCACCCATCACCGAGACTGTCATAAAACAACCGACCAACGTTTATGGCCGGACTAAGCTAATTATGGAGAATGCAATGGCCGATTATTCCCGATCTTATGGTCTCAAATATATTGCATTGCGCTACTTTAATGCCTGTGGGGCTGATGTAACCGGTGATATTGGTGAAGATCACGAGCCGGAAACCCATTTAGTACCGCTGGTGCTCAAAGCTTGTCTTGGTAAAATGGACCGGCTTAAGATTTTTGGTGATGATTACCCTACTAAGGATGGCACCTGTGTGCGGGATTATATTCATGTGAGCGATTTGGGCCAGGCCCATGTTCTGGCGTTAAAAGCTTTATATAACGGGCACGAGTCAGATATCTACAATCTTGGTAATGGCAGTGGTTTTACTGTTAAAGAGATTATTGAGACTGCGGAGGCTGTAACCGGTCTGACGGCTCCTAAAGAGGTGGCCGCCCGGCGTGCCGGCGACCCTGCTGTGCTGGTAGCCAGTTCGGATAAAATTCGTCAGGATTTAGGGTGGCAGCCTGAGTATACTGATATTAAAAATATAATTGCCACAGCCTGGCGATGGCATAAGGGAAATCCTAATGGATTTGCCGGTTAGGTGAGTCATGTCTGTACAGAGTCCTAATGCTGAGCAAATCTTTAACATTATCAGACGGCAGGGACCGGTATCAAGGGCAGATATAGCACGATGCACCGGTCTGACTCCGCCGACAGTAACCAATATTACCAATAAGCTATTAGAATCAGGTATTATTAGTGATTATATGATAGGGGCGTCAAGTGGTGGGCGGCGTCCGCTGCTGCTAAAGATTAACCCGGCTGCCGGTCAGGTAATTATTATTCATATCCGTTCTTTTAAGATGATTGGCTATGTAGTTGATGCTGCATTTAAGGCACATGCTGAGCTAACCGTCAGTATCAAGGGTCTTAGTTACGAAGCGGTTTTGCAGCAGATACTGGCGGTTATTGACCAATGCCGTCAAGCGGTCACCACCACGCTTATCGCTATCGGCGTTGTGATCCGCGGTCCGGTCAGGACCAAAGAGGGTATCTCGGTATTTGCACCCAATATTGGCTGGAAGAATGTTCCCTTGAAATATATTATTGAAGAAAAAAACCGTGTGCCTGCTTTTATCGAAAACGACTCCCATGTTTTAGCATATGGAGAATATTATTTCGGTGTAGCGAAGGGGGCGAATAATCTGGTTTTACTCAAAGTGGGCCATGGTATTGGCAGTGGCATTATGTTCAATGGTTCTCTCTACCGGGGGATTAACGGCAGTGCGGGGGAGGTTGGCCATACTGTCATCGATGTTGCCGGCCCGTTATGCAGTTGTGGTAATTGTGGCTGTATGGAGGCGATGGCTTCAGAAACGGCCTTGGTTGATTTAATGACCGCTGCAATCCGTTGTGGTCAGACTACGCTGCTTACCGGTATTGTGCACGGCGACCTGGAGGCAGTTACTGCGGAAGATATCTATCATGCTGCTGATTTAGGTGATCCTTTAGCGATCAAAATACTTAGCCGTGTCGCCGGTTATTTGGGCATTGGTATTGCAAATTTAGTCAATATTTTTAACCCTGAACTGGTGGTCATTGGCGGTGGCCTTGCCAAAGCGAGACAATATATCGAAAGAACAGTCTGGGATATGGTAGCCCTCAGGTCTTTTGAGAGTTGCAGCAGTGTCCTTGAGATTAAATATTCAACCCAAACAAGTGAAAACACTATGAAAGGTGCAGCCGATATGGTGTTCTCAGAACTAGCCGGGAGTATAACCGATGTTAGTTAGTAAGGGCTGACCCAGAAAAATATTGACAGAATCTTTTGGTAGTTATACTATAATCCTGAGGAATTTCATATATTTGTCATAAATTACAGATTAAACTAAGTATGTAAATAAAAGGGTTGACATGGGATTATAGAGTGGAGATAACCGGCCGATATCTCTGCTGTATAATAGATAGTTATCCAAAAAATGAGGGGGTTTTTTAGTGAAGAGATACATGAAAGGGCTTATCGTTTCTACATTGCTGGCAAGCCTAATGGCAGCAGGATGCGGTGGTTCACAGCAACCTGCTCCGGCTGGGGACAAGGCTAAATCTGTTATTGGTGTAGCTATCTACAAGTTTGACGACACCTTTATGACAGGTGTTCGTAATGCTATTTCCAAAGCAGCAGAGGGTAAAGCGCAAGTTGACATTGTTGACAGTCAAAATTCGCAGCCGGCCCAAAATGACAAAGTAGATCTTTTCATTACCAAGAAAGTAAATGCTCTTGCCATCAACCCTGTTGACCGGACTGCTGCCAGTGTAATTATTGATAAAGCAAAAAAAGCGAACACCCCGGTTGTTTTCTTTAACCGTGAGCCTCTGCCTGAAGATATGAAGAAATGGGATAAAGTTTACTATGTAGGCGCTAAGGCAGAGGAGTCTGGTACGATTTCCGGCAGACTTATTGTTGATTACTGGAAAGCTCATCCTGAAATGGATAAAAACAAGGACGGCGTACTGCAATATGTTATGCTGAAAGGCGAACCAGGTCATCAGGATGCTGAGCTTCGCACCAAGTACTCAGTAAAAGCTGTTGAAGATGCCGGCATTAAAGTGGAAAAGGTTGCTGAAGATACCGGTATGTGGGATCGTGTAAAAGGCCAGGAGAAGATGGCTGCGTTCCTTGCTGCTAATGGTGACAAAATTGAAGCTGTATTTGCTAATAATGATGATATGGCGTTGGGAGCTATTGAAGCCCTTAAAGCCAAAGGTTATTTTAAGGATGGCAAGTTTATCCCTGTCGTTGGCGTTGATGCTACTGCCCCGGCCATTAAGGCTTTAGAAGACGGCACTCTCTTGGGCACTGTTTTAAATGATGCTAACAACCAGGGCAAGGCTACTTTCAACATCGCCAATGTTTTAGCCCTGGGTCAGACTCCCAGCAAAGAGAACACTGGTTTTGACATTGTT